>NZ_FR883152.1:0-23325 GCF_000435115.1 Bacteroides sp. CAG:633
TTATTCTTGAATCAATTCAAAACAGTTTCTAAATCCTTTTAGTTTTCTTCTGCAAAGTTCCACACTTCGTGGAACTTTTCCACTACCCAGTAAAGTAGTTCTGAAAATAGGAAACTTGCATTGCGGATATTATGAGTATGAAATAAGAGTGCTTGCGAACTATGCAAGCCTCCCTTTATAAATTATGTAATCCTCCTTTCATCGACAACTGTTGTTAGAGGGAAAAATAAGTTTTTCCTGTTTTTGCCTTTTCTGGCGAGAAAAGGGTCATTAAACATTAGACAAAAAGATATGAGTTTTCGTTTCTTTGTTGTAACTTTGCACTAATAATGACAAAAAGGATAATATTATGTCGCATTTAGCTCCTCTGATTGCCGATTTGGCACTTATATTGATTTCTGCAAGTTTGATGACACTGCTTTTCAAGAAGCTGAAACAGCCTCTTGTGTTAGGATATGTGGTAGCCGGTTTTCTGGCAAGCCCTCATCTGTCTTTTACTCCTTCGGTGATGGACACGGCCAACATACAGACTTGGGCCGATATAGGTGTCATCTTCTTGCTGTTTGCATTGGGATTAGAGTTCAGTTTCAAGAAGATTGTAAAGGTAGGAGGTCCGGCTATTATTGCGGCCTGTACCATTATTTTCTGTATGATATTGGTCGGTGTAGCAGTGGGAACGTCATTCGGATGGAAGCGGATGGACTGTATCTTTCTGGGAGGAATGATAGCCATGTCGTCTACTACCATTATCTATAAGGCTTTCGATGATTTGGGCATACTGAAAAAGCAGTTTACAGGACTGGTGTTAAGTGTGCTTATTTTGGAAGATATTCTGGCCATTGTCCTGATGGTGATGCTGTCTACCATGGCAGTCAGCAACAATTTCGAAGGGACGGAAATGCTGGAAAGCGTTGCCAAACTGCTCTTCTTCCTGATACTCTGGTTTGTGGTAGGTATCTATCTGATTCCTGAACTGCTGAAGCGCTGCCGCAAGCTGATGAGCGATGAGACGATGCTCATCGTTTCGTTAGGACTGTGTTTCGGTATGGTGGTGATAGCTGCCCATACGGGTTTTTCTGCGGCCTTTGGAGCTTTCATTATGGGTTCTATTCTGGCAGAGACATTAGAGGCAGAGCACATCGAGCAGCTGGTAAAACCGGTAAAGGACTTGTTCGGAGCTATCTTTTTCGTGTCGGTAGGTATGATGGTCGATCCGGGTATGATTGTTGAATATGCCATTCCTATTTTGGTCATTACATTGGCGGTGATTGTCGGACAGTCTTTGTTTGGTACATTGGGCGTTCTGCTGTCGGGACAACCGTTGAAGACAGCCATGCAGTGCGGATTCAGTTTGACACAGATTGGTGAGTTTGCTTTTATTATTGCCTCGTTGGGTGTTTCTCTGAATGTAACCAGTCATTTCCTCTATCCTATTGTGGTGGCTGTGTCGGTGATTACGACTTTCCTTACTCCCTATATGATACGTCTGGCCGAACCGGCTTCCAATTTTGTGGATGCTCACATGCCGAAAAGGTGGAAAGGCTTTCTCGACCGCTATACATCGGGCTCGCGTGCGGTCAATCATGATAGCTTATGGAAGCGCTTGATCGTATCGCTTGTGCGTATTACGGTCGTTTACTCCATTGTGTGTGTAGCGATAGTAGCGGTTTCATTCCGTTTTCTGGTACCTCTTTGCAAGGAAGGATTACCGGGCGTTTGGGGAGCGCTGGTTGCAGCGTTTGTAACGATTCTGTTCCTGGCTCCTTTCCTGCGGGCCATCATGATCAAGAAAAACCATTCCATGGAATTTGTTACACTGTGGAATGACAACCGTGGAAACCGTGCGCCGCTGGTAGCTACCATTGTGTTGCGCATATTGCTGGCCGTATCTTTTGTGATGTTCGTCATTGCAGGACTGTTCAAGATGTCGGTCGGACTGGTGTTTGGTGTTGCTTTGTTGCTGGTGATTGTGATGATTCTGTCTCGTCAGCTGAAAAGACAGTCCATACTGATAGAACGTAAGTTCTTCCAAAACCTGCGTTCGCGTGACATTCGGGCGGAATATATGGGCGAGAAGAAGCCTGAATATGCGGGTCGTCTGCTTTCGCGCGACTTGCATCTGGCCGATTATGTGGTGCCGGGCGAGTCGGGATGGGTTGGTAAAACGCTTGCCGAACTGAATTTCGGTAAAGAATATGGTGTGCATGTTGTCTCCATTTTGCGTGGAAAGAAACGTATCAATATTCCCGGTGCTATGGACCGCTTGTTTCCACAAGATAAATTGCAGGTGATAGCTACGGATGAAGAACTGAACCGTTTTGGCGAAGAGATGGCAAAAGTCTCAGAACTGGATACTGACGTGGTGGAAAAAAGCGAAACGATTCTTCGTCAGTTCCGCATCGATGCTGGTTCTCCCTTCTTGGGCAAGACACTGAAAGAAGCCGGCATTCGTGAGAAGTATCATTGCTTGATAGCCGGTGTAGAGCGTGGTAGTGACGAACTTCACGCTCCCGATCCGCATGAACCTTTTGCTGAAGGCGATGTTGTGTGGATTGTGGGAGAAAAAGCAGATGTGTATAAGCTGGTCGGGGAGAAGAATGAAGATGAGGAAATGGAGTAGGGAAGTCTGTTTATAACTTCCCTAATATCTTGTCCATTACCCAGTTGGTAAGAGTAGCGCTTTCGCCATCGCATGTACATACTGATTTGCCCAGCAGGTGGTCTACTACTGCCTGAATGAGCGGCTGCTGTACGTATATGGGATTCTCGACAATGATTTCCTCACGTCCTCTTTCGGTGTGAAGCGCTATTGGGTCGTAGGTGAAAACCGAGAAACAGATCATGCCCTTGTCTCCGATAATTTCGATACGGTCTTCACGTGCTGAGTCGTGTGCAACGAAGCACCAAGAACCACTGCCTACCAGGCCGCTGTCGAACTGGAAGCAAGCGCTCAGTGTGTCCTCGGCAGGGTAGAGTCCGCCCCGGTTGCTTTTGTAGCCGCTGGCTTGTAGTATGCAGCCGAATATTTCCTGTAATAAGTCAATCTGATGAGGAGCCAAATCGTAGAAGTAGCCTCCGCCCGCAATATCGGGCTGTACGCGCCAAGGTAATTTCTGCTTGTTGTAGTCCAGATCGCGTGGGGGCTGCGCGAAACGAATTTGGATGTTGATGACATTTCCGATAGCACCTTCTTCGACCAGCGATTTTACTTTCTGGAAATAGGGAAGGTAACGCCGATAATAGGCAACGAAGCAAGGAACTCCCGTCTCGTGCGAAACGCGGTTGATGCGGCAGCACTCCTCGTAAGTGACAGCCATCGGCTTTTCAATGTAAACAGGCTTTCCCGCTTTCATTGACATGACGGCATATGTAGCATGCGAGGAAGGAGGAGTGGCTATGTAGATAGCGTTTATTTCGTCGTCGTCAATCAGTTCTTGTGCATCATCGTACCATTTGGGGATTCCTCTTTCCTGTGCATACGCTTTGGCTTTGGCACCGTCGCGGCTCATAACGGCTACAACTTCGGAATTTTCTATTTTCTGAAAGGCCGGACCACTTTTGTATTTGGTTACTTCGCCACAGCCTATGAATCCCCATTTAATTATTTTTTCCTTCATATCATTATGCATTGACGTTAAAATCCGGTTTTACTTATCTGTAGTTTTGTAAAGTTTGCTTGTATGATGGATGGAAGAGGTTTGTTTTCAGTCTTCGTCTTCAAAGTCGAAGTCGAAATCAAAGTCGTCCATAAATTCGGGTGCAGTAAATTCTTCGAGTTCGCGTCTGTCCTTTTTGGTAGGACGACCTGTTCCTTTAGCTCGATTCACGAATCCGCTGACACGGCTCATTTCCAGCAATTCGTATTGGTCGGGAGTCGTAACGTTTTCCATCATTTCTGGAACGACTTTGGCTCCGACCCGTTTCTCGATGGTCTGCAATACTTTAAAAGAATAGGTGATAGGCGGTTTTCGTACCTGTATGACGTCGCCTGGTTTTACCATACGTGCTGCTTTCGCCTGTGCTCCGTTAATGCTGACGCGTCCTTTCTTGCAGGCTTCGGCGGCGATGGTACGCGTCTTAAAGATGCGTACTGCCCACATCCATTTATCTATTCTGGCTTCGCTCATTTATTTCTTATTATATTGATTCATTGTAATGTCGATTCCTGCCAGGCAGAAGCTTTTTACGATTTCTCCGGCAGTTTCCAGCCGTTCGGGCATGGTTTTCCAGTCTTCGTCGGTGAAGTGGCCTAACACATAGTCTATTTGTCCTCCGCGTGGAAAGTCGTTTCCGATGCCAAATCTCAGTCGGGCGTAATTTTGTGTACCCAAAGTAGCAGCTATGTGTTTCAGACCGTTGTGTCCGGCATCACTACCTTTTCCTTTCAGTCGCAAAGTGCCGAATGGAAGGGCAAGATCGTCTACCACGATCAGTACATTTTCGAGAGGAATGTTTTCTTTCTGCATCCAGTAACGGACTGCGTTTCCACTAAGATTCATGTATGTGGAGGGTTTCAGCAGCAGTAACTGGCGGCCCTTAACCGACAGCGTGGTGATGAATCCGTAACGGCGGTCTTCGAACGTAGCTCCTGCGGCTTTGGCCAGTGCGTCTACTACCATGAATCCTATGTTATGGCGGGTCTCATGGTATTCAGGGCCGATGTTTCCTAATCCTACAATCAGATATTTCATGAGTGTCTGTCTAGATAACTTGTTTTAAATGCGCAAGTATGCGGCATTATTCATAAAAAAGCGACGCGGATTATCACAACTACTCGCGGATTGTATAAGTGAATCTGCGAGTGGTTGCGTAATCCGCGTCAAAGGATATTTTAAATAAAGGAGATGCTGATTAGTTGGCTGCAGCTGCGGCACCTCTTGCGGCACGAGTCAGCTTCACAGCACATACAACTGCTTCTTTAGCATTCAGCAGTTCCAGACCTTCGAAATTCAACTCACCCACTTTGATAGTCTTACCAAGACCCAGGTGAGAAACGTTTACGATCAGTCTTTCAGGGATTACATTATATAAAGCTTTCACTTTCAGCTTGCGGATTTGCAATGCCAACTTACCACCGGCTTTCACACCTTCAGCCAGACCTTCCAACTGTACGGGAACTTCCATTACGATAGGTTTAGCTTCGTCGATCTGATAGAAGTCAACGTGCAGAATAGTATCTTTTACAGGGTGGAACTGGATGTCCTTCATGATAGCATTTACTTTTTTGCCATCGATGATCAGGTCAACCACGTAGATGTGCGGAGTATATACTAAGTTGCGCAAGCCTTCTGCGGGTACAGTGAAGTGGATATTTTCGCCACCGCCGTACAATACGCAAGGTACACCGTTGTTTTTACGAATAGCTTTCAAAGCTCTGGCTTGTTCCGAAGAACGTTCTGCAATAGTTCTTGCAGTTCCTTTAATTTCGATTGATTTCATCTTTTAAAAGTTTTTGTGTTACTCTAAATTAAGTTTGTTTGTTGCTTAATTCACCATCACACGATATGGTCTATCCATACGATGCTGCAAAAAAGCGGTGCAAAATTACATTTTCTTTTTGAATTACACAAAAATACTTTTTAAAAATCAATGTCTATTTTGATTTCTCCTTCCAATGTCGATGAATCAGGCTTGGCTGTTTGCTTAGTTTCTGCGCTGTTTGCTTCCGAGGAACTGTTTTCTGGAGTTGTATCAGAAAAAGTGCTTTCGCCTTGTTCCTGTTGGATGAACTGGATAGCCTGCTGCAAGCCGGCCATGAATTTTTCGAAGTCTTCTTTATAAAGGAATATTTTATGCTTTTCGAAACTTACTTGTGAATCGTCGCCTTCGCCGGTTACAATTTTCTTGCTTTCGGTGATGGCTAAAAACATTTCGTCTTTTCTGTTCTTTTTTACGTCCAGATAGTAAATGCGCTTACCAGCTTTGATGGACTGGGAGAATACAATCTCTTTGTCGCTCATATCAACACCGTTTTTTTTCTTTAACTCTTCCATATTGCCTAAATTCTTGTTGTAATCGGCTTCAAAATTGATGATTTTTTTTAAACTGTCAAAAGAAAAATGCCGGATAATGACTTTCCGCATAAAAAAATGTGATTTGTTTGTGCTCAACTCACTAAAAATGTCTACTTTTGCACTGTTAAAACAATAGTATTTATTTAGCATTATGATTAACAGAGTTCTTATTCGTCTTAAGATTATACAGATTGTATATGCTTATTATCAGAACGGCAGTAAAAATTTAGACTCAGCGGAGAAAGAATTGTTCTTTAGCCTTTCTAAGGCGTACGACCTTTACAATTACCTGCTGATGCTGATGGTTGCTTTGACGAACTATGCGCGTAAGCGTATTGACACTGCAAAGGCCAAATTGGCTCCTACTCCTGAAGAATTGTATCCGAACATGAAATTTGTGGAAAACAAGTTTGTTGCCCAGTTGGAGGGAAACAAGCAGCTGATGGATTATGCCGCCAACCAGAAACGCAGTTGGAGCAATGATGAAGATTTCGTGAAGGGGCTTTATGAGAAGATTCAGGCTTCGGATATATATAAGGAATATATGGCTTCGTCAGAAACTTCGTACGAAGCTGACCGCGAATTGTGGCGGAAACTTTATAAAACCTTTATTTTCCACAACGAGGATCTGGACAGTCTGCTTGAAGACCAAAGTCTGTATTGGAATGATGACAAGGATATTGTTGACACCTTTGTACTGAAAACCATCAAACGCTTTGACGAAAAGAATGGAGCCAATCAGGAGCTGCTTCCCGAGTTTAAGGATGATGAGGATCGCGAGTTTGCCCGCCGGTTGTTCCGCCGTGCTATTCTGAACAGCGACTACTATCGTCATCTGATCAGCGAGAATACGCGCAACTGGGATTTGGAGCGTGTAGCTTTCATGGACGTCATCATTATGCAGTGTGCGTTGGCTGAGATCTTGAGTTTCCCCAATATCCCAATCAGCGTTTCCCTGAACGAATATGTCGACATCGCAAAAGTATATAGTACATTGAAGAGCGGCAGTTTTGTCAATGGTACTTTAGACGGAATTGTTAAGGTATTAAAAAAAGAAGGGAAGTTAACGAAAAACTGATACCTTTGTTGCTCACATTTAAAAAACTAAAACTGAATATTTATGAATTTGATGACTGTATTCTTCCTGCAAGCTACTCCCGCAGGTCCTGCGGGTGGCGGTAGCATGATGTGGATTATGCTGATAGCCATGTTTGTGATCATGTATTTCTTTATGATTCGTCCGCAGAACAAGAAGCAAAAAGAAATTGCCAATTTCCGTAAATCGCTTCAGGTTAATCAGAAAGTGATTACTGCCGGAGGTATTCATGGTGTGGTCAAAGAAATCAATGATAATGACGTGATTCTTGAGATTGCTTCTAATGTAAAGATCCGTATTGATAAGAATTCTATTTTTGCCGCTGCTGCCGATGCTAATGGTAGCCAGGCTGCAAAATAAAGGAAGGAATATGAGCCTATGCTCGATCGTAGTAATATAAAGAGCAAATACTCTAAGATTGCTGCACAAGTGAAGAACTTTCTGCTCAGTGCCAAGAGCAGAGAGTTCTTCATTTTTTTGTTTTTCTTTTTTATAGCCAGTGGTTTCTGGTTGTTGCAGACGTTGAACAACGACTATGAAACGGAGTTCTCCGTCCCTGTGCGGTTGAAAGGGGTACCTGATAATGTTGTTATCACTTCGGAACCGGCTACAGAGCTGCATATCAAAGTGAAGGACAAAGGCACTGTATTGTTGAACTATATGTTAGGGAAGAGTTTCTATCCTCTTGCTATTAATTTCGATGAATACAAGACGAGTGACAACAGCAATCATGTGCGTATCGTTTCGTCTGAATTCGAGAAAAAAATTCTTAGTCAGCTGAATGTGTCAACACGTTTGCTCGCTATGAAGCCGGACACGTTAGAGTATTATTATTCTACTGGTGATTCGAAACTGGTACCAGTGAAGTTGTTGGGTGAGGTGAATGCCGGCAGGCAATATTATTTGTCGGATACTGTTTTTACGCCTGATTCGGTATTGGTGTATGCTTCGAAAGAGGCTTTAGACACTATAACTGCGGCCTATACGAAATGGGTCAGACAGGATGAGATTACTGATACGTTGAAGCAACAGGTTGGTCTGATGGCACGCAAAGGAATAAAATATGTTCCATCTTCGGTTGAGATGATGTTACCTGTTGATATTTATACGGAGAAAACGGTAGAAGTACCTTTACGGGGTGTTAATTTCCCGGCCGACAAGGTGCTGCGGGCTTTTCCTTCGAAAGTACAAGTCACTTTTCAGGTAGGACTAAGCCGCTTCAGGAAGATTACAGCTGATGATTTTCATATTCGTGTATCGTATGAAGAACTGCTGCTGTTGGGTTCGGATAAGTATAAAGTGAAGTTGGGACATGTGCCGGAAGGAGTCACGCAAGTACGTATCCATCCGGAGCAGGTAGACTTTTTGATAGAGCAAATACCATCGGATTATGGCAATTAAGATAGGAATAACGGGGGGAATAGGCAGTGGAAAAAGTGTTGTGTCCCGTTTACTCGAAGTGATGGGAGTGCCTGTTTATATCTCTGATGTTGAAACAAAGAAACTGATGCTGACGGACGAGGAAATACGTCGGAAGCTGGTAGATTTGCTGGGCGACGAAGTGTATGCAGGTGGTGTTTTGAACAAGCCGATGCTGGCTTCGTATCTTTTTGCTTCGGAGCAACATGCACGTGAGGTCAATGCAATTGTCCATCCGCAGGTAAAGAAGGATTTCCGCCGATGGGTGCAGGAACACGAAAAGTTTCCTTTGGTAGGCATCGAATCGGCCATTCTGATAGAGGCTGGTTTTACAGCCGAAGTGGACAAAGTACTGATGGTATATGCGCCTCGTGAGGTACGTATAGCGCGTGCGATAGAACGTGACAGTTCGTCGCGCGAATTGATTGAACAGCGCATCCGTAGTCAGATGGATGACGAGGTGAAACGCCGTCAGGCCGATTTTGTGATAGTGAACGACGGTGAGAAAGCTTTGATACCACAAGTCCGGGAATTGCTTGCATCGTTGTAGAAAAAGAAGATATGCCTTGCTTCCTGTCTTGGGTCAAAGGACGGGTGTAAGCAAAAATAAGTAACCTTATTTTGTATTCTCTTTAGCTTGCATTATCTTTGCCATCCGATTGAAATTACTATTAACTAAATAAAATAAGAATAGAGTTATGTTGAAGACTATTTTGTCTATCTCTGGAAAACCAGGATTGTATAAACTTGTTTCTCAAGGAAAGAATATGCTGATTGTAGAATCGATTGTGGATAAAAAACGCTTCCCGGCTTACGGTAACGAAAAGATTATTTCGTTGGGTGATATTGCCATGTATACGGATGCAGAAGATATTCCATTGAGAGATGTACTGGTTTCTATGAAGAAGAAAGAGAATGGTGCTGCTGTAGTTATGGATCTGAAGAAGGCTACATCAGAGGAACTTCGTACTTATCTGGCAGAAGTATTGCCAAACTTCGACCGCGACCGTGTACATTCTTCCGATATTAAAAAGCTGATTTCCTGGTACAATCTGCTGGTAGCAGCCGGTTTGACAGATTTCGAAGAGGTTGCAGAAGAGCAGGAAGAAGCCGCTGAAGAAAAATAAAAAGGCACTACTTTGGGATTAGATACAAAAATGAGTGTATCAGAAAGTGGAACGTTCAGTTCGTGAGTTTCTGATACACTCATTTTTTGTTATCAATAGTGTTTATTTCCTTAATATTCCACCTTATCTTCTTTTTTCATCCACATATCGAAGGCTTTGATGGCTTCTTCGGGCAATACTATTTCTGATGGCAATTTGCGTCGGTCTTTGGGTAATTCCAGTTCATCGTAGATGAAGGAGTCGTCGAAACCGATATTCTTGGCATCTGTCTTGTTGTTTCCGTAATACATTTTATCCAAATGTGCCCAGTAGATGGCACCCAGGCACATGGGGCAGGGTTCGCAGGAGGTATAGATTTCGTATCCGCTCAGGTCGAATGTTCCGAGTTTCTCGCAAGCGGCACGTATGGCGCTTACCTCGGCGTGGGCTGTAGGGTCGCAGTTGGAAGTCACACGATTGACTCCAGTAGCTACAATCTGTCCGTCTTTGGCGATGACTGCGCCAAAAGGACCTCCACCATTTTCTACGTTTTCAACAGATAGCTCTATGGCTTTTCTCATTAATTCTTCTTTCGTCATAGTTTTTGGCTTTTCGTTACACGAGGTAAAGATAATACTTATGTGCCATATTTTTCCCAGTTAGGAAAATATTTCTCTCTAACTGGGAAAAATTTTTTTCCTAACTGGACAAAAAAATGAGCTTCCGTATCAGCATAAAAAAAAGCAGGTCTGCACAAATAAGTTGTGAAGATCTGCTTTTTATGTGAGGACTTAGCCGACTGCATGTTCAGCTAAGTCTTTTTTTGTATGCTTTAGTTCCGGAACAGAAGACCGTCGCCTGTGGCGTTTACGTCTACGATAATAGGACGGCTGCGGTCTACTTCCTGTGCCAGCAACTTCTTAGACAAGTCGTTGAGCAGGTAGTGCTGGATAGCACGTTTTACAGGACGGGCACCAAATTCAGGATCATATCCGGCATTTGCCAGGAAGTTGATGGCGGTGTCGGTGAGCTGTAATTCCACTCCGTTTCCTTCAAGCATTTTACGTACACTGTTGATCTGCAGTGTTACGATTTGCTTGATCTGAGGCTCGGTCAGCGGCAGGAACATGATGGTTTCGTCTATACGGTTAAGGAATTCCGGTCGTATCGATTTCTTCAGCATGTTCATCACTTCGCGCTTGGTTTCTTCTACAATCTGTTCCTTATTGCTGCCATTCAGCTTTTCCATCTGGCTTTGAATGTACGAACTTCCCATGTTGGACGTCATGATGATGATGGTGTTCTTGAAGTTCACCGTACGTCCTTTGTTATCGGTCAGACGTCCGTCGTCGAGTACTTGCAGCAAGATGTTGAATACATCCGGATGTGCTTTCTCGATTTCATCGAACAATACTACCGAATAAGGTTTACGCCTTACGGCTTCAGTCAGCTGACCACCTTCATCGTATCCGACGTATCCGGGAGGCGCTCCGACCAGACGGGAGACGCTGTGTTTCTCCTGATACTCGCTCATGTCGATACGGGTCATCATCGTTTCGTCGTCGAACAGAAATTCTGCCAGTGCCTTTGCCAATTCGGTTTTACCTACACCAGTCGTACCCAGGAAGAGGAACGAACCAATAGGCCGTTTGGGATCTTGCAACCCGGCACGACTACGGCGAACAGCGTCGGCAACGGCTTCGATGGCTTCATCCTGACCGATGACACGCTTGTGGAGTTCTTCTTCCAGATGGAGGAGTTTTTCCTTTTCGCTTTGCAGCATCTTGCTGACAGGTATTCCTGTCCAGCGCGATACAACGTCGGCTATGTCTTCGGCATCTACCTCTTCTTTGATCATGGCCTTATCGCCTTGCATGGCATGCAGTTTCTGCTGGGTCTCTTCTATTTCCTTGTTCAATGCCTGAAGCTTGCCGTAACGGATTTCGGCTACTTTGCCGTAATCACCCTCGCGTTCAGCTTTTTCGGCTTCGAATTTCAGGTTTTCGATTTCGACCTTGTTCTGCTGAATCTTGTTTACCAGCGTCTTTTCGCTTTGCCATTTGGCTTTGTACGAGCTTTCCTGTTCTTTGAGTTCGGCCAGTTCCTTACCGATTTGTTCCAGTTTGGCTTTGTCGTCCTCGCGCTTGATGGCTTCGCGCTCGATTTCCAATTGCTTTATTTTACGCGAAATTTCGTCCAGCTCTTCAGGCACGGAGTCTACTTCCATACGCAATTTGGCTGCTGCTTCGTCCATCAGGTCGATGGCCTTATCGGGCAGGAAACGGTCGGTAATGTATCGGTTACTCAACTCGACTGCGGCAATGATGGCATCGTCTTTGATACGTACGTGGTGATGGTTTTCGTAACGTTCTTTCAGTCCACGCAGAATAGAGATGGTGCTCAGCGTATCCGGTTCGTTGACCATGACAGTTTGGAATCGACGTTCCAGCGCCTTGTCCTTCTCGAAATATTTCTGATATTCGTCGAGGGTTGTAGCACCGATGCTTCGCAATTCGCCACGAGCCAGTGCAGGCTTCAGTATGTTGGCAGCATCCATAGCTCCTTCGCCTTTGCCAGCACCTACCAGTGTGTGGATTTCGTCGATGAAAAGGATGATGTTACCTTCCGACTTTTTCACTTCGTTGATAACGGCTTTTAAACGTTCCTCAAACTCACCTTTGTATTTGGCACCGGCTACCAAGGCACCCATATCCAGCGAATATACCTGCTTGTTCTTCAGGTTTTCGGGCACGTCGCCACGCAGGATACGGTGGGCAAGTCCTTCCACGATAGCAGTCTTACCGGTACCCGGTTCACCTATCAGGATAGGGTTGTTTTTGGTACGTCGGCTCAGAATCTGCAGTACACGACGAATTTCTTCGTCACGCCCGATGACAGGGTCGAGCTTTCCGCTTCGTGCAGCCTCATTCAGGTTGATGGCGTATTTCTCCAGCGATTGATAAGTGTCTTCGCTCGATTGTGAAGTGACCTTTGAACCTTGTCGCAATTCGTTGATGGCGGTACGCAGTTCTTTTTCAGTCATACCGGCGTCCTTCAGGATGCTGGAGGCTGTACTCTTCACTGTAAGCAAAGCCAACAGGATGGGTTCAAGCGAAACAAATTCGTCATTCATTTCCTTGGAGTAGTCCATAGCCTTTTGCAATACTTCGTTGGCTTCACGGCTCAGATAAGGTTCGCCACCCGATACTTTAGGCAATGACTCTATCTGTTTGTCGAGCACGATTGCCAGCTGTTGTGCGTTCATGCCCAACTTCTGGAAGATGAAGTTGGTAACGTTTTCGCCTACCTTCATCACTCCCTGCAGCAGGTGTACCGGTTCGATGGCCTGTTGCCCCCGGCGTTGTACCAGGTTTACGGCCTCTTGCACGGCTTCTTGCGCTTTGATGGTAAAGTTGTTAAAGTTCATATTTTAATCTCCTTTCTTTTTTTTCATCAGTTGTTTTACACCCCATATGAGGCAAAAGTTTTGCCAATGTCTTGTTTCGGACAAAATGTCATGATTTATTATTAAACTCAATGTCAACTTGGCATATTTGCTGCATTGTCGTCGTGTTTTGCTTGATATAGAGCAATTCTGTTGTTGGGCGAGGTATTGAAGCTGAGCGTGCAAATGGCGAGCTGGCATCGGATATTCGGCAGGAAGAATGCTGTATGAGTCAAGTATATTATTTATATTTGTAGCATATTTTAGGTATTGATGTAAACATACGAAATGATGGAAAACAATAATAAGGTGAAATTTGCAGAGAATGTGATTCTGCTGGATGCAGCCTTCTTGAACGAGGTAGTGGCAGGAATCAGAACGTGGATGGAGGGAGAATTGGATAGGACATTGCCACTTCTCGATTTACCCGGTTGGCTGAACCTGCTTGCACTGGATGCCGGGATTCGTGCAGAGGGGAATGATATTCAGGTGATTCTGGTGTATGATGAACCGAATAAGAATCTGAAATGTTGTGAACCTTCCGGCTTGTCTGCTTTGGAGGGAATGGCTTGTCGGATTCCTTTGGGTGAACTGTCGTTTTCGTGTGTCAATCCGGAAGGTATTACGGACTGTGGAAGCTTGTTTGTTGACCTGATGTCGTTGGCTCTTGATTCAGCCGAGGTGAAACGTCTGGTCTTAGTGCCTTATTTGCGTGCTTATGGTGGCCGGGTGGATGAACTGCTTCATAAATATTTCAATGAGAAAGATGAAGAGGCTTGCTCTAAACCGATACTTTTCACTATGGAGCAACCTGCCAGTCCTGTGAATTATAAGTGGGATTTTGTTTCTTTCTCTTTGGCAGGAGCGTTGGGAATCAAACCGGAGGAACTGTGAAATGAGTGATTTCCGATTAAAGGTCTTCCAGTCGGTGGCTAATAATCTTAGCTTTACCAAGGCTTCTCAGGAACTGTTTATCAGTCAGCCTGCCATTACCAAGCATATTCAGGAGCTTGAGACGGCTTATCAGACACGTCTGTTCGACCGTCAGGGCAGTAAGATTTCGCTGACTCAGTCGGGACGGTTGCTGTTGAAGCATTGCGAACGGATTCTGGATGAATACAAACGTCTGGAATATGAAATGCATTTATTGCATAATGAGTATCGGGGAGAGCTTCGTCTGGGTGCCAGCAGTACCATTGCACAGTATGTACTTCCACCGTTACTGGCCAGTTTTATTGCCAAGTTTCCTCACATCAGTCTTTCGCTTCTGAGTGGTAATTCGCGTGAGGTGGAAACGGCATTGCAGGAGCATCGTATCGATTTGGGATTAGTGGAAGGCGTGTTTCGTTTGCCTAACCTGAAATATACCTCTTTTCTGGAAGACGAACTTGTGGCAGTAGTTCATACCCGTAGCCGTTTGTCGTTGCCCGATGAGATAACTCCCAAGGATTTGATAAATATTCCATTGGTACTTCGTGAACGGGGATCGGGAACACTGGACGTCATTGAAAGGGCTTTGATGCAGCATGACATCAAGCTTTCGTCCTTGCAAGTGCTGATGTATTTGGGCAGTACGGAAAGCATTAAGCTTTTTCTTGAAAATTCCGATTGTATGGGAATTGTTTCTGTCCGTTCCATAAGCAAAGAGCTGGCAGCCGGCATATTTCGTGTGATAGAGATTAAAGATATGCCAATGATGCGTGCACTCAACTTTGTGGGGCTGCAGGGACAAGAAGGAGGGCTGGCACAAGTGTTCATGCAGTTTGCCGAACACTTCTGACCTTTTAGCTATATGCCCTGAAGACCGGTTTGCTCATTTGTATTTCCGACTCAAAGCCGAACCAGTGTCCGTGTTCCAGTGTCTCGTCGACAGGAAGGAAACAGAGGCGTAGGGTGGGCTTGTATTGTCCATAGATTACTTTCCAGTCCGTGGGGGGTATTTGTCTTTTGGTACGAACTCTTTCTGCAGGAAGTTTTTTCAGCGACATGCCAGCTTCAATCCATGCAATGCTGGCATCCGTCAGATATTGCGGGTAGTTGAGCTTGCAATATTCGTAGAGTATCAGGCCTCTCTTTTCTAAACTCATAGGCTGGTCGATGAAATTCTTCTCTGTGAGGTACGTCAGGAAGTTGTTCAGAAAATACCGGTCAGTCAGGATAAAGGTTCTGGTTAGTGCTTGCCAGGCAGGCACATTGTAGAAACCGTCCAGCAACCGGGAGAGGCGGCGTGCTGTTTGCAATTCGTTGCAGCTTATTTCATTGGTTTGTAGCACTTCGTAGGGAGGGTATGGAGAGTAGCATATCCCCAGTTCGGAAGCGCGTCTTCTCATCTCTGTTCCTGGCAGCAACTTTAGTGACTCCAGCTGAATTTCTCCGGCCTGATATTCTGCCAACGTACGGATATCTTCGAATATTTCAGCCAGATGATACAGCGGTAGGCCGGCAATGAGGTCGGCATGGGTTTCCATGTTGGGTAATGAACATAGAAATTTCAATCCTTCAAGGGCATCTTCCAGTTTACCCATTCTTCTGCTGCATTCCAGGACGGGGGCATGCAGGCTTTGAATGCCGGCTTCAAGATGCAGCAACCCTTGGGGAAGCTGTTTAAGTTCTTCTTTCAGTTCCTCGGAAAGCAGGGCAGGGTGTATTTCGAGATGAAAACGAATGTCGGGTGAGAATTCCAGGAAGAGTTGTAGCAGTTCTTTGGCCCGGCGTGTATTGTAGTTGAAGGTGCGGTCGAGAACACGGACATTACGGATGCCATGTTGATGAATGAGTCGCAAGCGCTCTCTGATTTGTTCGATAGGGAGTGTGCGCACGGGCTTTTCTCCACCGCTGACGCAAAAGGCACAGGTATTAAAACATCCGCGGGTCGTTTCGAGCTGTACAAACGGTTTGTCCCAGTTGAAGAAATAACTTTCTTCAGGAGGCACAAGTGCCTGGAAGTTTTGTACACGGGCTATTCCGTTGTCTTTGTATTGTTGTTGTGAATCAATGTAGCAAAGGCCGGGAATGTGTGCCCACTGTTCTGGCTGGTTCCAGCACGACAGCCATTGTGGAAAGGCTTCTTCGCCTTCTCCCCTAAAAACGCAATTGACAAATGGATGATTACGGAGGTAAGCTTCGTTATCGCCCAGAAATTCCGGACCACCCAATATCAGGCAGCTTTGCGGGAGAAGTGCTTTCAGGCGGGTGCAGATGTGCAAAAGTTGCTCATGATTGAAAAGCCACGCAGTTGCGGCTAAAATATCTGGATGGTAGCGATAGATGTTGTCGACAATCATGCCGATATTCTCGTTGATGGTAGCCGATACTTTTATCCATTCGATGTCCTGATTGGAGGCGATTTGTGCGTGGAGCGCCGGGAGTGCCAACGAAGAATGGGCATACGAGCTGTTTAAGTCTATCCAGAGTATTTTCATATCCATTGCAGTATTAGTCGGCGTCAGACCGACAGTGGGTGACTATAGCATAAAAAAAGAGGAAAATCATTGCTGAATTTCCTCTTTAGCGGGGTGGCAGATGGGACTCGAACCCACGACATTCAGAACCACAATCTGACGCTCTAACCAACTGAACTACAGCCACCATGTTAGTGCATTTCTTAAATGCGGTGCAAAGATATGGATTATCTTTGAATCTGCAAAGAAATGGATGAAAAAAAATAGTGTTTTACTATTATTTTTTGTTTTCACCGATTCCGATGTTGTGTTTCTGAAGCAAGCTGCGGGTGTTATCTACAAAGATTTTCAGCCGTTTACGCGCTTCTTCTGGCAATATGTCTGCCGAAAGCCCTACAGGATGTAGAACAAAGTTTTTTGTGTGGCTGTATCTGGGCGGAATGGTCCATACCAGATTATAGCTACATTTCTTCACTTTGCAGTAAGGGTAGGGAGTTAGCTGCGATGGGTGCGGCTTTCTGGAAGAGAGTTCAAATGAAGACGGAGGTATCGGGTGGCAGCGCAAGGGGTATTTTTCCAGTTCTAATGTGAAAATGAGTCCTCCGTCGGTGTTGGGGGCACTCATATTTGAGATAAAATTTCCCAGTGAATATACGATGACGTGTTGCTGCGTTCCGTTAGTACGTAGTTCCATAGGCTGTACGACGTGTGGATGCGAGCCAATGATGTGAGTTACTCCTTGCTGTAGCAACCAGTCGGCGAGGGAGCGTTGCTCGTTGTTGGGAAGACGTTGATATTCCTCGCCCCAGTGCATGCAGGCGATGATGGCGTCCGGATGATATGTTTTTGCCCGCCGGATATCGTTCTGCATGACGGTTTTGTCGATGCGGTTGACGATGTTGGGTGTCGTGGTCGGAATACCGTTTGTTCCGTAGGTATAATTAAGCAGGGCGATGCGGAATCCTTTTTTCTCGATAATCAGGGGATAGCTTGACCTGCGATCTGCACTGTCGCGGTAAGTTCCGGCATGCGGGATGTTCAGAGAGTCGAGCATGAGCAGTGTACGTTCCAGTCCTTGCTTTCTGCGGTCCAGACAATGATTGTTTGCTGTCAGCAATATGTCGAATCCTGCGTCTTTGATGGCTTTTAAATATTCATCGGGGGCACTGAATGCCGGATAGCCTTTATAGGGCCGTCCGCCTAACGTGACTTCCAGGTTACCGATGACTATGTCGGCTTGGGCTATCTGTTCTTTGACCAGTGAGAAGCAGGGGGAATAGTCATACGTGCCTTGCGGAGTACGGGCGGCATCGATCTGTGCCTGATGTTGCATCAGGTCACCAACAAACAACAGCGTAATCCTTTCCTGTGCGGAAAGAATTACGCTGTATAATATTGCAACTACTGCAAGCAAGGTTTTCATAACCTTGTTCTTATTGATAAATAGCTTTTTTACCGGCCAGCAGTGTATTCTTCATCAGTGAGACGATTGTCATCGGGCCTACACCACCGGGAACGGGAGTGATGAATGAACATTTGGGAGCTACTTCATCGAACTTGACATCGCCTGTCAGTTTGAAGCCGGATTTTCTGCTGGCATCGGGTACGCGTGTTGTACCTACATCGATGACGACAGCTCCTTCCTTTACCATTTCGGCTTTCACGAAGTTGGGTTGTCCCATGGCAGCAATAATGATGTCTGCTTCCTGGCATTCTTTCACCAGATCCTTGCTGCGGCTATGACAAACGGTAACTGTTGCATCGCCCGGATATGCCTTTTGCATCATAAGCGAAGCCATCGGTTTTCCTACAATGTTGCTGCGGCCCAGGATGACACATTTCTTACCGGAAGTTTCGATATTGTATCTTTTCAGCAGTTCGAGAATGCCGTTGGGGGTAGCCGATACGTAGCAAGGTAATCCGATGGACATACGTCCCACATTGATGGGGTGGAAGCCGTCTACATCCTTACGGTAGTCGATGGTTTCGATTACTTTCTGCTCGGAGATGTGTTTGGGCAACGGGAGCTGTACGATGAATCCGTCTACATCGTCATCTTCGTTCAGTTCGCGTACCTTGGCCAGTAACTCTTCTTCGGTCACATCGGCTTCGTAGCGGATCAACGTCGATTTGAATCCACATACTTCGCATGCTTTTACTTTGTTGGCAACGTAGGTTTCGCTACCTCCGTCGTGTCCGACAAGGATGGCTGCCAAATGAGGACGCTTGCCTCCGCGAGCCACAATTTCCGCCACTTCGGCGGCAATCTCTTGTTTTACCTGTTCTGAAATTGCTTTTCCGTCGATTAATGTCATAGTGTTTTTTATTTTATTATTGTCTGATTTTGCCTATGCAGCTAAGTTTTCCGCTCAAAGGTAACGCTAAATCTTCAGATGCCATAATAAAAGAGGGAGAAAATCATTGAATTTCCTCCCTCTTCCGAATTTCTATGGAATGATTCCTGTATTTTATTTCTTCAGTTTCGGCATCATCATTTTACCCATCTTGCTGCCGGTCACCATCTTCATCATCTTACGGGTCTGGTCGAACTGCTTCAGCAGACGATTTACTTCCTGGATGTTGGTACCGCTACCTTTGGCAATGCGCTGGCGGCGTGAACCGTTCAGGATTTCGGGGTTGGTACGTTCCTTCGGAGTCATGGAGTTGATGATGGCTTCGATGCTCTTGAAGGCGTTATCGTCGATATCGATGTCCTTGATGGCTTTGCCTACACCCGGGATCATGGAAGCCAAGTCCTTCAGATTACCCATCTTCTTGATTTGCTGAATCTGACTCATGAAATCGTTGAAGTCGAACTGGTTTTTCTGAATCTTCTTTTGCAGGCGTTTGGCTTCTTCTTCATCGTACTGTTCCTGTGCACGTTCTACCAGCGAAACGATATCACCCATGCCGAGGATACGGTCGGCCATACGGGCGGGGTGGAACTGGTCGATGGCTTCGAGTTTCTCGCCCGTACCGATGAATTTGATAGGCTTGTTGACTACCGAACGGATAGACAGTGCGGCACCACCGCGTGTGTCACCATCGAGTTTCGTCAGAACAACACCGTTGAAGTCGAGACGTTCGTTGAATTCCTTGGCGGTATTGACAGCGTCCTGACCGGTCATGGCATCAACCACGAAGAGGATTTCGTTGGGGTTAATGGCTTTCTTGATGGCTGCAATCTCGTTCATCATCTCTTCGTCGATAGCCAGACGACCGGCAGTATCGACAATGACGAGGTCGTAACCTTTAGCCTTAGCCTCCTGAATGGCGTTTTGTGCGATGGCTACCGGATTCTTGCTGTCGGGTTCCGAGTACATAGGTACACCGATTTGCTCGGCCAGTACGCGCAACTGCTCGATAGCAGCCGGACGGTATACGTCGCAGGCTACCAACAGCGGTTTGCGGTTTTTCTTGCTTTTCAGCATACGTGCCAGCTTGCCGGAGAAGGTAGTCTTACCGGAACCTTGCAGACCGGACATCAGGATGACAGCGGGCTTTCCGTCGAGGTTGATTTCAGACGTCTCGCCACCCATCAGACGGGTCAGCTCGTCATGCACGATCTTTACCATCAACTGGCTGGGCTTTACGGCTGTCAGTACGTTTTGTCCCAGTGCTTTCTCTTTGACTGTATCTGTGAAACTTTTGGCTACTTTGTAGTTGACGTCGGCATCGAGCAAGGCCTTACGGACGTCTTTCAGCGTTTCGGCTACGTTGATTTCGGTGATTTTGCCTTCACCTTTCAGAATCTTGAATGATCTTTCGAGTCTTTCACTTAGATTATCGAACATAATATCAGTGTAATTTCAGATTATACGTATTCGTTAATATTTCGACGATAGGCTGTCTTTGTATCAGCTGTTCATACTCATCAGGAACTCGTCGTTGTCTTTGGTTTTCTCCAGACGGTCTTTTACGAAGTCCATGGCTTCTATCGGAGTCATGTCGGCCAAGTACTTGCGCAGAATCCACATGCGGTCGAGTGTCTGCTTGTCCTGAAGCAGGTCGTCGCGACGAGTGCTCGAAGCAACGATGTTGACAGCCGGGAAGATACGCTTGTTGGACAGGTTGCGATCGAGTTGCAACTCCATGTTACCTGTACCTTTGAATTCTTCAAAGATTACCTCGTCCATCTTCGATCCCGTGTCGATAAGTGCTGTGGCCAGGATAGTAAGCGAACCACCGCCTTCGATGTTACGTGCGGCACCGAAGAAGCGTTTAGGCTTGTGCAATGCATTGGCGTCGACACCTCCCGAAAGCACTTTACCAGAAGCCGGTGATACGGTGTTGTAGGCGCGGGCCAGTCGGGTGATAGAATCGAGGAAGATGACAACATCGTGTCCGCATTCTACCAGTCGTTTGGCTTTCTCCAATACGATGCCGGCAATCTTGACGTGGCGTTCGGCCGGTTCGTCGAAGGTAGAAGCGATGACCTCGGCATTGACCGTACGTGCCATGTCGGTTACTTCTTCCGGGCGCTCGTCGATGAGCAGCATGATCATGTATACTTCCGGATGGTTGGCGGCGATGGCGTTGGCAATGTCTTTCATCAGGATGGTCTTACCCGTCTTGGGCTGTGCTACGATAAGAGCACGCTGGCCCTTTCCGATGGGAGCAAAGAGGTCGACTACACGGGCTGATAAAGAGTCGGAGTAACCGCCTTTGCACAACTTGAACTTTTCATCGGGGAAGAGTGGGGTAAGGTGTTCGAACGGCACGCGGTCGCGTATGAACGCCGGGTCGCGTCCGTTGATCTTAGAGACCTTAACCAGCGGGAAATATTTTTCACCTTCCTTGGGAGGACGGATAACACCGTCGACCACATCACCAGTCTTCAGACCGAAGAGCTTGATTTGGGATTGTGATACGTAGATGTCGTCGGGCGAGGACAGGTAGTTGTAATCGGACGAGCGCAGGAATCCGTATCCGTCTTGCATGATTTCCAGTACGCCGGTACCGGTCAGGATGTCGTCGAATTCGTATGCTTTCTCGCGTTCGGGCTGTTTGCGTTCCTGTGCAGCAGCGTTTTCGTTTGTATTTTGCTGTTGTGCAGGACGTTGTTGTGCCTGGCGCTGATTGTTATTATTATTGTTGTTGTTATTATTGTTGTTACGGTTGTTGTCGCGCTGACGGATGCGGGGACGCTGTTGTTGAGGCTGAGGCGTCTGCACCGGTTCGGCAGCAGGTACAGGAGGTTCGGCTTTGGTAGCCTCGAACTTTCCGATCAACTCGGACGGGAGCTCGAATTTATCTGTAGGAAGGTCTTCTATGGGGATAAAGTCGTCGTTGGCTTCGGCTATGATGGGGCTTTCGTCCTGTACGGCATTCTTTTCTTTGATGCTTTCTGCTTCAGGTTGCTGCGTTTCAGGCTTTATTTCCGGTTCGTCAGCCGGTGCGACTGTTGTCTCTTTGTCGGCAGTGGTTTCCGATTTGGCTTTGCGTGGCCGTCCGCGTCGTTTGGCAGCGGTGGATGCTTCTGCGTTTTCGATGCTTGCTGCCTGGTCGGTTGTTTCTTCGTCAGCTTTCGGGGCTGTTGTGGTGGTGGCAACTTGGATGCTTACTTCGCTTGGGGCTTTTTCAGCTTTGTTGGCCTTTTTAGTGTTTTCTTTATTGGCTGTTTCTTCGTTTTTATTGGTTGCGGGCGCTTTCTCGCTATTTTCCTTCTTGTTGGAGCGTGGGCGTTTTTGTTTTTCTACTTTACGCTCTTCTTTCAGCTTGTCTGCTGCTACTTTTTTGGTAGCACCGGCAATGGCTTGCTCATCAAGTATTTTGTAAACCAGATCTTCTTTCTTGAGCGAATCTGTTTTTTTAATACCTAATTCTTTGGCAATAGCTTGTAGTTCCGACAGACTTTTGTCGTTTAATTGAATAATGTTATACATATAGTATATGTGTGATTGGTTAAAATTCTAGTTTTGAAAGATTACAGTCGCCAAGCTGCTCTGTTTGTTGGGGCAACGTCGGCAATGTACCTTATATTTTTATGATTTAATTGGGATATGTTATATTGAATCGGAAATCAGACAGGCATTTCCTGCCGCAACAGGATATTTCCGCATCTTTCAACGGCACAAAGATAATAATTATTTTTGGTTTTGTAAGCGGATTGTGTTTTTTTAATTTTAAAACTTTACCTTTGCCTTATTGTTTTTCAACCTATAAATTATTTTGCAAATGGATATAAAGGACGTTTATCAGATAACTTTTTCGCCTACAGGCACATCCAGACGGGTGGCCGAAGCGATTGTCAGTGGAACGGGTATCGAGCGTGTGACTGTGGCAGACGTGACGCTGGAGACGGAGAAATCGTTGACGGTTCCGCGTCAGGCTCTTGCCGTGTTTGCGGTGCCGGTGTACGGAGGCCATGTGGCTCCGCTGGCACTGGAGCGTATGAAGGACATACGTTCGGACGAAGGGGCTCCGGCAGTGGTTGTGGTTGTGTACGGAAACCGTGCATACGAAAAGGCTTTGCAAGAACTTGACGCTTTTGTGTCGGCGCGCGGATTCAAGGTGATTGCGGGCGGCACGTTTATTGGTGAACATTCGTACAGCAATGAGCAATACCCCATTGCGGCGGGGCGTCCGGACGCGGCTGATGTAGAGTATGCCGAACAGTTCGGCATGAAGTTGCAGACGAAGATTGCTTCGGCGGCCGATATGGAACATCTGTATCCGGTGGACGTGACGAAGATTTTGCGGCCGCGCCAGCCGTTCTTCCCCCTGTTGCGCTTTGTGCGTAAGGTTGTGAAGCTGCGCAAGAGTGGGATGCCCATGCCGCGTACGCCCGAGGTGGATGCGGAGCGTTGCAACCACTGTGGCTACTGTGCGAAGCATTGTCCCG
>NZ_FR883152.1:23339-42846 GCF_000435115.1 Bacteroides sp. CAG:633
CGAAGCATTGTCCCGCCGGTGCCATAGTGAAGGGTGACGAGTGTCATACGCTGGCCGATAAGTGCATCCGCTGTTGTGCCTGCGTGAAAGGATGTCCGCAAAAGGCCCGCAGTTACGATACGCCGTTTGCCGAGATGCTTTCCACCTGTTTCCAGCGCGAAAAGGAAAACCGGATTATCTTGTAAGCAGTTTTACGATCAGTATTTTCCGGGTATGTTCGTCTACCCGGTAGCGGTTGTCTGTCCGTTCGCCTACCAGCCAGATGATGTCGTTGCCACAACACAGCACCCACTGCTGTTCTTTCTGCACGAGGGAGAACTTACGGTCGGTCAGATAATCGCTTACTTTCTTTTTCCCTTTCATGCCGAAGGGGACAAACGTGTCTCCCTGCCTCCATAGGCGCAGGTCAAGCGGATGTTGTATCTTCCCGGCATCGAAGCAAGCGGTATTCTTGTCGCGGGGGATGGGGAAACCGGGGTAGTAATCCTGTTCTTCGCTCTGCAGCTGGGGTGGGCGGGCCGTGTGTTGCCGGTTCTCGATGAGCAGGTATTCGCGGTCCTTCACGACTTTCCATTCGGGAGCGATGAATACTTTTCCCGACTGTCCTGTGAGCGAAGCAAAGATGTCGTCTATTTGTGCGTGGTTAAAGCCCAGCGGAGCCAGCAGCTCGAACAGCAGTGTGGCGGGCGAAGGTTCCTGTAGCAGCAGAGGGATGCTGATTCGGCTACCGTCGTACACGCGCTGCCGTCCTTCGTCTATACCTTTCTTATATATATAATAGGTGTCGTCCAGGTGGCGGGCGGTTTGCAGGATACTTTCTTTCACCGAGGGATTGATTTGCTGTAGCAGTGGCAGGATGTTCAGGCGTATTTTGTTGCGCGTATATTCGTCGTGCAGGTTGGTGCTGTCGGTGACGTAGTCCTGGCCGATGCCGTGCAGGTAGTCGGTGATGTCCGTCCGCGACAGGCAAAGCAGGGGGCGTACGATGCGGCCGTTCCGGGCGCGTATGCCTCGCAGTCCGTTGATGCCGGTGCCACGTATCAGGTTCAGCAGAAAGGTTTCTACGCTGTCGTCGCCATGATGGGCCACGGCGATGAGGTCGGCTCCGCAGGCAAGGCGTGTCTGTTCGAACCATTCGTAGCGCAGTTCGCGGGCAGCCATTTCGATGGAGATATGTCGCTGGGCGGCAACCTGCGTGGTGTCGAAGTGGGTGACGTGCAGCGGCACTTGCAGCCGGAGGCACAACTGGCGTACAAAGTTCTCGTCGCGGTCCGATTCGGCTCCGCGCAAGTGGAAGTTGCAGTGTGCGGCCTCGCACGAATAGCCCAGTTGCAGCAGCACTCTTAGCAGCGCCACGGAGTCGGCACCGCCACTCAAGGCTACAAGCAACTTCTCGTGTGGGGCGAAAAGCTGTTCCTTCTCGATGTATTGCTTTACTTTTCCTGTTATCATGCAGCAAATATACGATAGAATTTTGCTTTTCGTATCGCTCTGTTAGTTTATATTTATTACTTTTATGGTGGTCGGTGTGCAAAATGCTGTGTATCAGTCGTGTATCTGGTCTCTGCTAATCCTTCAGCACTGGTCTGTCACAGTCGTATACTTAGGGTGCCTCGGTCGTATACTTAGGCTATCTCTGTCGTATACTTAGGGTATCTCAGTCGTATACTTAGGTATACTCGGCATACAAAGGTACTTTTCTTCATATTGCTTGTAAAGATATATGTTTGCCGGATGCGCCTGTCACGATGGTAACCGCTGGCCGAAAAGTGATGGTTATTTAAAAACATTCTAAATTATTTGTAGGCTACCGCTGAATGAACTATCTTTGTGGGCGGAAAATGTGGTATAATTAAGACGAAATATAGAAGTTATGCGTTTATCCGAACTGAAGACCGGTGAGAAAGGTGTGATAGTGAAAGTGTTAGGCCACGGTGGTTTCCGCAAGCGGATTGTGGAAATGGGCTTCATCAAAGGTAAGACCGTGGAGGTAGTTCTGAATGCTCCGCTGAGAGACCCTATCAAATACCGGGTGCTGGGATACGAAATCTCATTGCGCCGGCAGGAAGCCGAAATGATTGAGGTAGTCAGCGAACAGGAAGCCAGGGAACAGTCTGTCGGGCTGGACTATCATAAGGGCGTCAGCGAAGACATCCACCTGAGCGACGAAGAGATGAAGCGCATCGCGCTGGGTAAACGCCGTACCATCAACGTGGCCTTGGTCGGCAATCCGAACTGCGGCAAGACGTCCTTGTTCAACATCGCATCCGGTTCGCACGAGCATGTGGGCAACTATAGCGGCGTTACGGTCGATGCCAAGGAAGGCTATTTCGACTTCCAGGGTTACCACTTCCGCATCGTCGACCTGCCGGGCACGTACTCCCTTTCGGCTTACTCTCCCGAAGAGATATACGTACGCCGCCACATCATCGACGAAACGCCCGACATCATCATCAATGTGGTCGATGCTTCGAATCTGGAGCGTAACCTCTATCTTACCACCCAGCTGATAGACATGAACGTGCGCATGGTCATTGCGCTCAACATGTTCGACGAGCTGGAAGCCAGCGGAAATACCCTCGACTACCTGAAGCTGAGCGAACTGATCGGTGTGCCGATGGTGCCCACCGTATGCCGTACCAGCAAGGGGGTCGACACCTTGTTCCATGTCATCATCGGCATGTACGAAGGAGGAGACTTTCTGGGCAAAGACGGAAAAATACGGCCCGACATCCTGAACGACCTGCGAAACTGGCACAAGGAATACGTGCCCGACCATGACTATGGCAGCCACAAGGAAGAACACGAACATCCCAACGGCTTCTTCCGCCACATCCACATCAACCACGGTCCCGAACTGGAGCGCAGCATCGACGAGGTGAAGCGCATCATCAGCGTCAACGAAAATATCCGCCACAAGTATTCGACCCGTTTTCTGGCCATCAAGCTGCTGGAGAACGACAAGGAACTGGAGAAGATGGTGGCCGACCTGCCCAACGGACAGGACATACTGAATGTGCGCGACAAAGAAGAGCAACGCCTGCGCAACTCCATTGGTGAAGACAGTGAGCAGGCTATCACGGATGCGAAGTACGGATTCATATCGGGTGCCCTGAAGGAGACGTACGTCGATAACCACATGGACCGCGAACGCACCACCCGCGTTATCGACTCCATCGTCACCCACCGCATCTGGGGATATCCTATTTTCTTCCTGTTCCTTTACATCATGTTTCAGGCAACGTTCGTACTGGGTGAATATCCGATGCAAGGCATCGAATGGCTGGTCGATGCGTTAGGTGGTCTGATACGCAACAACATGGCCGAAGGACCGCTGAAGGACATGCTGGTCGACGGAATAATAGGCGGTGTGGGCGGTGTGATCGTCTTCCTGCCCAACATCCTGATACTGTATTTTTTCATTTCGCTGATGGAAGACTCGGGCTACATGGCGCGTGCAGCATTTATCATGGACAAGATCATGCACAAGATGGGGTTGCACGGGAAGTCGTTCATACCGCTCATCATGGGCTTTGGGTGTAACGTGCCGGCCATCATGGCATCGCGCACCATCGAGAACCGCAAGAGCCGCCTTATCACCATGCTCATCACTCCGCTGATGTCGTGCAGTGCCCGTCTGCCCATCTATCTGGTACTGGTAGGAGCCTTCTTCCCCCACAACGCCAGTCTGGTCATGCTGGCCATCTATGCCATCGGCATCCTGCTGGCCGTGCTGATGGCGCGCCTCTTCAGCCGTTTCCTGGTCAAGGGCGACGATACTCCGTTCGTCATGGAGCTGCCTCCTTACCGCCTTCCTACTTCGAAGTCCATCTTCCGCCATACGTGGGAGAAAGGTGCCCAGTATCTGCGTAAAATGGGAGGCATCATCATGGTAGCGTCGATTGTCATCTGGGCATTGGGCTATTATCCCAGCCACGATTCGTACAGCACGGTAGCCGAACAGCAGGAAAACTCGTACATCGGCATGATAGGAAAAGCGATTGAACCGGTCATCGAGCCGCTGGGATTCGACTGGAAGCTGGGAGTAGGCATACTTTCCGGTGTAGGAGCGAAGGAACTGGTCGTAAGTACCTTGGGTATACTCTACACGGACGATGCCGAGGCCGACGCCGCCAGTCTGGGCGAACGCATACCGATCACCCCGCTGGTAGCCTTCTGTTATATGGTCTTCGTCCTGATATACTTCCCCTGTATAGCCACACTGGCGGCCATTAAGGGAGAGTCGGGAAGTTGGAAGTGGGGACTGTTTACGGCGGCATACACGACAGTGCTTGCATGGATTGTAGCCTTTGTTGTTCATCAGGTGGGAGGAGTGTTGCTATGAGCCATTGGCAAGAATGGGTAGTAGCACTGCTACTTTTGTTCTGTCTGTACTGGATAGGCCGACGGATTCGTATGTTTTTTCGCCGGATGAATGAAAAAAACAATCCGTGCGCAAACTGTGTAACCGGCTGTGACATAAAGAGATTATACGATGAGAAGCGTTCGGCTTGTGGTAAAAACCAAAAAATATCGAAGAAAAAATGCTGCGGATAGTTGGTAATTAGAAAAAATGCATTACCTTTGCAACCGCAATCGAGAAACAAGAGAGTTTCGCCGAAATAAAACGGTACCTTGGATGAGTGGCTTAGTCAGCGGTCTGCAAAACCGTGTACGGCAGTTCGAATCTGCCAGGTACCTCAGAACAGAAGCACATAAGGCGATGTGCTTCTGTTTTTTTATGCCTTTTCCTTTCCCTGTTAGTTGTGCAAGACATTCCTATTTACTATATTTGTAGGCATGAAAACAAGAGTAAATATTCTGATAGCGTCTTTATTGCTCGTGTGCAGCGCATTGATGGCACAGGAGAAGGTGGTAGTCGACAGTACGGGCTACATTGTCAAGGTAGGGGATATGGCCCCGGATTTCAGCATGCAGTTGACCGACGGGAAAACAGTAACCCTGTCCGAACTTCGTGGCAAGGTGGTCATGCTGCAGTTTACGGCAAGCTGGTGCGGAGTATGCCGCAAGGAGATGCCTTTTATCGAAAAGGATATCTGGCAGAAACACCGGGCAGATGATGATTTTGCCCTGTTCGGCATCGACCGTGACGAACCGCTGGAGAAAGTGAAGGCTTTTGCCAAGTCTACGAGAGTAACCTATCCGTTGGGCTTGGATCCGGGTGCGGATATCTTTGCTCGCTACGCCCTGCGCCAGTCGGGCATCACCCGCAATGTGCTGATCGACAAGACGGGTCGTATTGTGATGTTGACCCGCTTGTACAATCCGGAAGAGTTTGCAGCCTTGGTACGTAAAATCGACGAGATGCTGTCCGAATAAACCTGCCGTCCCGCACGGGTCAGACTTGGCTGAGGCGGGCCAGGTATTCGTAATGTTTTCCTTCTTCTATCAGCTCGGCCTTGAATCCGTTTTCCGCGGCATAGTAGGAGAGGGTTTGGAAGTCGATGTACAGCCAGTCGAAAACGTCTCCTTTTACATTTTTGTACTGCATCTGAAAGTCTACTTCACCGTAGTAGCTGTCGGCCAGGTCGATAAGGAAACTGCCGTCTTCTTCTTCGAACAGGTATTTCAGGTCGCTCGAATCCATGTAGATACATCCGCCGGGTGCAAGCAGCTGCTTCATCTTACGGAAGAATAGCGGCATGTTTTCCAGTTTGCCCACAATACCCGATCCGTTCATCAACATCAGGACGGTATCGTATGCCCCGCAGAACTGTTCGCTGAAGAGGTTAGTCTGTGTGGCATGGCATACGCCCCTTTGCTTCATTACTTCGACGGACAGGGGAGAGATGTCGATGGCGTGCACGTCTTTTCCGGCTTTTTGCAGGGCAAGGCTGTGGCAACCGCTTCCGGCGCCTACGTCCAGTATCCGTCCCGTGGCCAGCTTCAGGGCCGTCTGTTCCAGGTGGGGCATGGAGGCCTCGCTGCGAAACAATTCTTTCACGGGGATTTCGTCTTCATCGAATTGCGATGAAAACACACGCAGGCGGGCGGCTTTGCCCGAGCGGGCGTAGTCGGCTATTGCTGCCCCCATCGGGTCTTTCTCGGGTGATAGTAAGCAGGTGTTCAGCATGGAGTTATTTGCTTTTATGTCTGTTGGCACGTTTGCGACGGATTTCTGCCTTCATCTTGGCGGCTCCGGAACCGTGCAGGCCTGTGATGTAGGTTTTCTTCTTGGCTTTGGTTTTGATTTTGTTCTCTTCTTTGGGCTTGTCTTTCTTGCCTTTGAAAATGATGCCGCCCATCATGGCTTCTTCGATACTCATATATGGAATGTTATTATTGTTTCTGGCTGCAAATATACGTATTTGCAGGATTGGTTTCTGCATGATGAAACAAAAAAGCTTCGACAGGCATGGGTAGTTGAAACGATTCTTGCCTGTCGAAGCCTTATCTGTCAGCATCTGACTGCTGTTGGAGGAATGGTTGCGTCGCGGCAAAGCGCAGCTATGCCGCATGAACGCTATAGCGGTACGGACCGGTTATTTGACCAGTGCTTTCATAATTTCGCCGATAAATGTGCGAGGCTGTCCTTCGAGGGGTTCCTGTGAGGGAAGTTTCTTGCACTCCAGTATGACGCTGGGTTCGTTCTGCCCGTTGGGATAGAAACGTACGGTGTAGTTTTCGGCTTTCTCCAGTTGCTCGTAAGGCTGGTCGGGTGATAGCATGGTGAATACAACAGGCTTTCCGGACATCTTGCCCAATGAGCCTCCTGCGTTGGCGGTCATGGTAGTCATGTTGAAACTGTCGGTACCGATAGCAATAACCAGTTTGCCTGCTCCCATCTGGATGAGGTCAGTTGGCAACTGACTGGGCGTTACTTCTTTATACGAACTGGCTGAGGTTGCCGGTGTTGCAGCAACAGCAGTTGCATTACTGCTTTTGACGGTAACTTCCTGTTTGGGGGTGATAACGGTATTGCCGGTCGTATTTGCATTTCCTTCAGTATTTCCGTTGCTTTTTGCATTACTTTGCGCTGTAGTAGCACTCAGTGCATTGGCTGCTTCTCCGAAAAGGGTGTCGGTGAAGTCAACAGTTTTTCTACGCCATTTGGCCAGTCCGCGTACCAGTTTGGTCTTCGATTTGTTCAGGGCGTATTTGTCGGAAATCCATTCTTCCGCATCATATTTTTCTTTGTCTTCACCTTCACGGTACTCGAACCGGATTCTTTCTATACGAAGGGTACATTCTTCGGGCTGGCACAAGGCTGTGAGTGTATATATTATTTTTGTACGGTCCAGTGATAGGGCGCTCGACTTGAAGACAATCCATTCTTCTCCTAGCCCGACAATCTGTCCTTCTTCTTTTTTAGTATACACTACACGGCTGTTATTCTCGTTCTTTTTCAGGCGGGCATCCATCCATTGCAGGATACGGTCGAAAACAGCATCCTGCGACATGCCGGGGATGCTGAATGTTTTGCTGAACACTACTTTTCCATTCTCTTCGGGAACGGCACCTGTCAGGTAACGGCTGTCGTCTTTCTTTTGTGCCTGCAATGCTATTGGCAGACAGAGGCAGGCTACGATAAATAAAATTCTTGTTAGTTTTTTCATAAGTGTTATATGTTTTTTGTTTTAAAATTCATGATAGTTCGAAACTTTCTCCTCGGTGCGTGATGCCGAGAAATCTGCATCCTTGGGCTTCGGCAAAAGGTTGGAAGGCGTTGCCGCCTCTATAGTCTTCGCCGAAATGCATGGGAGCAAAAGCCGCGGTCTTTATCCGCTCAATGAACTGTCTGGCTCCACGCATATAGTCGGTACCGATGCGGCTGTCCACGGGAAACATGGCGATGTCTATGGCAGATGTTCTTTGCTGTATGTATTTTATTTCGGCCAGGAAATCGCCATCAGCTTTTCGCATGTCTTGTGGGGTAGATTCATCACCCCGGTGCCAGTTATTCAGGTCGCCGGCATGGAAAATACGTCTGTCTTGCAAGTCTATCAGAAAGGAAATGCCCGAATCGGTTGATCCACAGGCTTCGATACGGATATGATCGTCTTCGTAAATACTGCCTTTGAGGAGATAAGTTGCTTCGTCGGCCGTAGCACGTTTGTGCTTCAGTATATCCTTTGAGAATATGTATCGGATGTCCGGACGCTGTTCCTTCCAGGACAATATGTCACGGTTGAAATGGTCTGGATGAAAATGGGAAGCCAACACATACATTCTCCCTGTTTTATGAAGCAGGTAGTCATGTACAATCCCCTTTTCGGAGTTGTCTTCAGATGAGTCTTGGTAATAGTCTATAATGACTGTGACATCGTCTGCTTCGATGGCGAATCCACTATGATAGATATAATCAAGTTTCATGGATAAATGAATTTAGCAGCAATATTACGAAAAACGTCGGATAACTTTGAAGATTGTGTTGTTATTTTATGTCAAATAGGATCCGACTATGCGGCAGGCAGGTTAACAATGCTGGGATCGGGATGAATTTTTTCTTTGTTTCGTTTCATAAGAAACAATTGTTTTTTGCAAATATATGCTCTTCTGATATGTGCTTTCCTGTATATTTTTGCACACTGTGTTTGTTGGTGTGCATTTTTGTTATACCTTTGCGGCCTGAAATGATTAAAAATAATTTAGATGGTGAAAAAAATCTTGATTGGCATTGCGATGCTGATCGTTTCTAATTCAACTTTCGCGGGAGATTATCTGACTAATACAAATCAGAATGCCGCGTTTCTTCGTATGATAGCCCGTGGTGCTTCGATCGATGTTGATGGTGTGTATAGCAATCCAGCCGGACTGGCTTTTCTGCCTGAAGATGGTTTTCGGGTATCGCTTACCATACAAAGTGCGTATCAGACGCGTGACATTATGGCTGTCAGCCCATTTTGGACAATGGATGGAAATAATACGTCGCGTTATTATGAGGGAAAAGCTTCGGCTCCGGTCATCCCTTCCATACATGCTGTTTATAAAAAAGGCGATTGGGCCTTTTCAGGAGGTTTTGCCATTGTTGGTGGTGGTGGAAAGGCGTCTTTTGATCATGGATTGCCGATGTTTGATGCCGCAGCCATCGGAATGGTGACAAAAGAAACACAGGCCTTACAGCAGAACTTTGGATATCGGATGAGTCCGGACAAATATTTTATTAATTCGGCTATGGAAGGCCGCCAGTATATTTATGGCGCTCAGTTAGGACTTAGTTATAAGGTAAACGAACATATATCGGTCTTTGCAGGTGCTCGTATGAATTATTTCTCTGGTGGTTATAGTGGTTTCCTGAAAGTTGGTCTGAACGATGGGGTAGCCGAAGAAGTTGGAGCTGCTATTGTGAGCAAGTTGATGGGGGCTGGCCTTACGTTGGAGCAGGCAATGGCACAGGCTGCTGAGATTTCGGCTCCAATGATGGAGAAACTTTCGGAGTCGGGTATAGAGCTCGATTGTGATCAGTCGGGTTGGGGGTTGACACCGATTGTCGGAGTTGACGTTAAATACGGGAAGTTGAATGTAGCTGCCAAATATGAGTTTAAGGCTAATATGAATATAGAGAATAAGACCAATCGTCTGGAATATCCTTCTGCTGCCGAATCTTATATGGCACCTTTTAAGGATGGAGTAAACACACCGAGTGATGTACCGTCTATGTTGTCGGTAGCAGCCGGATACGAGATTCTGCCTTCTTTACGTGCTTCGCTCGAATATCATTTCTTCGATGATAAACATGCTGGTATGGCTGGAGGCAAGGAGAAGATATTGAAGCATGGAACTCATGAGTATTTGGCAGGAATAGAATGGGATGCAACCAAGTATCTGACACTTAGTGGTGGATATCAGAATACGAATTATGGATTGAGTGATGATTTTCAGTCGGATACCAGTTTTTCTTGTGATTCTTACTCAATAGGCTTTGGAGGGCGTATCTATCTGAGCCAGGCATTAAGTCTGGATGTAGCTTATTTCTGGACAACTTATAGTGACTATACGAAGGAAGCTCCTCGCAGAAGTTCGTTAGAGGCATTGGGGTTGCCTGTAGATGGAGATAAGGATGTATATAGCCGTACGAATAAGGTGTTTGGAGTAAGTCTGAACTATTGCTTCTGATAGCATATTCCTTTTCTTTGTTATATAATGTGCATTTGAGCATTTTGTAGTGCTGATCCCGAAGACAGTTTTATGTCGGTTGGAACGTATTGGCACTGCAAAGTGCTCAAAGTGTATATTGTAGGGATTAACAGTTCGTCTCTTGGTAATCCCAAAAATAACTTCTACCTTTGCAGGCCGAAAACAAATAAGTATGATGCCGTGAATAGCGGTCGTGTATTCTAGGACAACCACGTAAAAAACAGGAGTTATGAAGCAAAAAGTATCTGTTCCTTTTATGCTGCTTGGCATTCTTTTCAATGTCTGCCTTATTGCAGCCAATCTTCTTGAAACTAAAGTCATTCAGGTGTGTGGCATTACGGTGACAGCCGGATTGCTTGTGTTTCCCGTTTCTTATATCATTAACGACTGCATCGCTGAGGTGTGGGGATTCCGTAAGGCGCGATTGATCATCTGGAGTGGTTTTGCCATGAATTTTTTTGTAGTGATGTTGGGCTTGGCTGCTGTAGCTTTGCCGGCGGCACCTTTTTGGGAAGGTGAGGAGCATTTTAATTTCGTTTTTGGCATGGCGCCACGTATCGTTGTAGCCAGTTTGGCTGCATTTTTGGTCGGTTCTTTTCTTAATGCTTATATGATGAGTAAAATGAAACTGGCCAGTGGAGGGCGTCATTTTTCGTTACGGGCCATCTTGTCCACTGTGGTAGGTGAGACGGCCGATTCATTGATTTTCTTTCCTGTAGCTTTCGGTGGTATCATTGCGTGGCAGGAATTGTTGCTGATGATGTGTATACAGATTATTCTGAAGTCGATGTATGAAGTGGTAATATTGCCAGTTACTATTCGTGTTGTCGGGCTCATAAAGAGGATCGATGGAAGTGATGTGTACGATGAGGGGATTTCGTATAAAGTCTGGAAGATCTCAGATATTTGACTATTCTTAAAAAGAGAGGATAATCTTTTTTCAAAACAAAGTTGTTTAAAGCTTTGGTACACAAAGTCCTCTTGTCTGTATTGTTATAAAAGATTTCTAATATTTATTACTAAAAAGATGAATAAAGAAAGTGCATTGGTCGTGTTCAGTGGTGGGCAGGACTCAACTACTTGTCTGTTCTGGGCAAAACGTGAATTTAAGAAAGTGTATGCGCTAAGTTTCCTGTACGGACAGAAGCACCAGAAAGAAGTGGAGCTGGCGCGTGAAATAGCTCGTAAGGCTGAAGTAGAATTTGATGTAATGGATGTATCGTTTATCGGTCGGTTGGGGCATAATTCACTGACTGATCCTTCCATGACGATGGATAGTGAAAAACCGGCCGATACTTTCCCGAATACTTTTGTACCAGGACGTAATTTGTTTTTCTTAAGCATTGCAGCTGTTTATGCTCGTGAACGTGGCATTAATCATCTTGTAACAGGTGTATCGCAAACTGATTTCAGTGGTTATCCTGATTGTCGCGACGCTTTCATTAAATCGTTGAATGTGACGTTGAATCTGGCAATGGATGAGCAGTTTGTCATTCATACGCCTTTGATGTGGATTGATAAGGCAGAAACATGGGCTTTGGCCGATGAATTAGGGGTACTTGACTTGGTTCGTCACGATACTCTTACGTGTTACAATGGTATTCCTGGAGACGGATGTGGTCATTGTCCGGCTTGTAAATTACGTCGTGAGGGACTGGAGAAATACTTGAATTCCCGTAAATAAGCCATTATCTTTTATCACTGTTTTATAGTTTATCATATTATTATAAAAATCTGTTGTTATGACCGAATTGAAAGACCAATTGTCTCTTTTGGGACGGAAGACTGAATATAAGCAGGATTATGCTCCTGAAGTGCTGGAGGCTTTTGACAATAAACATCCAGATAATGATTACTGGGTTCGCTTCAATTGCCCGGAGTTTACCAGCTTATGTCCTATTACGGGACAACCCGATTTTGCAGAAATACGTATTTCTTATATTCCCGATATAAAAATGGTAGAAAGCAAAAGTCTGAAACTTTATCTTTTCAGTTTTCGGAATCATGGTGCTTTTCACGAAGATTGTGTGAATATCATTATGAAGGATTTGATACGTTTGATGGATCCTAAATATATTGAAGTAACGGGTTTCTTCACTCCTCGTGGAGGAATATCTATTTATCCGTATGCCAATTACGGGCGTCCCGGCACAAAATATGAGCATTTGGCCGAGCAGCGTTTGGCAAGTAGAGAATAATTTGCCATACGCATTTTTCGGGTATCAATTATATTTCTTCTAGGGCGTAATATTGATAATCGCGAAGAATTGTTTGCAGAAATTTTTCTGCGTTGTTTTCATGGGGAGTTGCTGATAGCAACTCCTTTACTTTTATTGCCAGCTGTTCCATCCGTTGTGCTCTGTTTTTCTGGTTCGACTGCAATGTACGGCTGATGACATTGATCTGTTCTAACGAAAGGTTGGCAGCTTGAGGATATGTAGGGCGATAGCCTTGACGCAGGTAATCAAACTCGTCAAGGCTTACATGAATTTTACGATAGTGTTTTTCTCTTATGACCATAGTACCTGCAGCAAGATCGCCTATGCGCTGTTTGTTATGCGTCAGTAGTATGGACAAAAGTCCGAATCCTCCGGTCAGGAACGCATCTATAGGAAACAGTAGCCAGCGTAACAGGTACGAACTGATACTGGGCGTTGATCCATCCGATTTGACCACACGTATGTTCATTAACCGCTTGCCAGGACTTTGCCCTTGATTGAATACTTCCCAAAGAAAAGCATAGCACAATACAGGTAAGTAAATTGTAATAGTGAGGACGATATACGAGATTTCGTCGGTAGGGTGAACTTTGAGATACAGTTTACTGACACCTAACAGATAAACACCGATGATGATGTAGTCGATAATCAGCGCTACCAATCGTTCGCCAATGCTGGCTGGCGTTTGACTGATTCGGACGAATTGTCCGGTAATAATAGTAGATTCTGCCATTTTCGATAAAACATTTTAGGTATCTCGTTGCAAATATATCATTATTCTCTTATTTTTGTTACCGATTTGAGTTAAAACACACAGCAGAAGTCCTTGGTTAATCATGAAAGAAGTAACGTTCATTCGTCAGAACATCGAAAGGTGGAAGCAGGCCGAAAAGGTGGTAGAACAGGCGGATCGTGTGTCGCCTGACCAGCTTGCTGACGTATATGTTGGACTGACGGCAGATCTGGCTTTCTCTCAGACTCATTTCCCTACTTCAAGAATTACAATTTATCTGAATAATTTGTCCTCGGCTTTGCATAACCGAATCTATCGGAACAAACGTGAAAAATGGTCGCGTCTGTTTACGTTCTGGTCTCGTGAAATACCTTGTGCGATGTATGATTCACGTCGGGAGTTATGGCTTTCTTTATTGATCTTTATGGTCAGTGTAGGCGTTGGCGTGCTTTCGGCAGCGAACGATCCGGATTTTGTTCGGCTTATTTTAGGAAATGCTTATGTGGATATGACGCTCAGTAACATCGCAGAAGGTAATCCTATGGGAGTATATGGCAGTGCGTCAGAGGTACCAATGTTCCTGGGGATTACGTTGAACAATGTGATGGTTGCTTTCAATTGTTTTGCTATGGGATTGTTGACCAGCTTCGGCACGGCATATATGCTTTTCAATAACGGTGTAATGTTGGGCGCTTTCCAGACTTTCTTTTATCAGCATGGATTATTATGGGAGTCTGCGTTGGCAGTCTGGTTGCATGGGACACTGGAAATATGGGCTATTATTGTTGCCGGTGCTGCCGGATTAACTTTGGGAAAAGGATGGTTGTTTCCCGGAACTTATTCACGTACTGAATCTTTTCGTCGAGGAGCACGGCGAGGAGTAAAGATTGTAGTCGGTACTGTTCCAGTTTTTGTGATGGCTGGTTTTATTGAGGGATTTATAACGCGTCATACTAATCTGCCTGATGCTTTGCGGCTGGGTATTATAGTACTGTCGCTGATATTTATACTTTATTATTATATTTATTTACCGAACAGAAGACGATATGGAAACACAGAAACCTAAAATCGCAATGTATGTCCAGCGTACGTTTGGCGATAAACTGAATGCAACATTTGATTTTATCAAAGAGAATTGGAAAGTGCTGTTAAAGTATGTCACATACTTGCTGTTGCCTGTCAGTCTGATACAGGCTTTGAGCATGAATGGACTGATGGGGATGATGCTTGGAACAGCTGATCCGGCTGTGGTTGAAGCAATGTTTACCGATTCGGGGCAAGTGGTTACATTTGTTTCTTATTATGGATTGCTTTTATTGATCAGCTTAATCGGTACCAATCTGTTGGGGGCTTTGGTATATACCTTGATGAGGCTTTATAATGAACGTGAACAGCGTTTGTCAGGAATCGAATTTGGAGAATTAAAACCATTGCTTTATCGTAATTTCAAGCGATTGTTTTCGCTTACTCTGTTTGCGATATTTATGATGGTTCTGATAGGACTTGTGATTGGCGTACTGGCTTCCTTGGTATCGTCCTTTTCGGTTTTGTTTGTTTTTCTGCTGCTGTTGGTAGGTTTGTTGCTATTAGCACCATTGTTGTTGTGGGGAAGTATTTATTTGTTTGAAGATATATCTCTGATGAAAGCATTTAGCAAAGCTTTTCGTCTGGGTTTTGCCACATGGGGTGGCGTTGTGTTGATGGCTATTGTGATGGGCTTTTTAGCAAGTATATTGCAGGGAGTAACGACAATGCCTTGGTACATATCTATATTGGTAAAGACATTTTTTATAGCAAGCGATGCGGGTAATGGAATAGGTACTTCTGCCGGCTATAACTTTATGCTTTATCTGTTTGGTGTTCTTCAGGCTTTCGGTGCTTATCTTGCTATGATATTCTATTTGGTAGGCCTTGCTTATCAATATGGTCATGCTGCAGAAAAAATGGATAGTGTAAGAATAGAGGAGGACATTAATCATTTTGACCAACTTTAATTTGCCTTGAAGCATAGATGAATACTTCGGCTACCGATACTTTGGCTTATAATATTGATTTGGTGAATACCTGGCAGGCAGATCCTTCATATTATTATAATCGGGGGTTGCTTACTCCTGATATAAATATTATGGAATGGCTGAGTCGTCAGATAGGGAAGTTATTGCAAGAGCTTTTCGGTAGTCGGGTAATGAGTGAATATGGCGAAGTCATTTTGATTGTACTGGTTGTTTTATTATTGCTTTTTTTAGTTTGGTTTATATATAAAAGACGTCCTTCATTATTTCTTCGTTCATATTCTCAGACAGATATTTCGTATGAGGTTTCGGAAGATACAATATATGGCATTGATTTTGAAAAGGCTATATCGCATGCGGTAACTTCAGAAAATTATCGGGAAGCCGTACGTTTGCTTTATTTACAGACGTTGAAGTTGCTGAATGATGAGGAGCGCATTGTTTGGCAGCCTTACAAAACTCCTACGCAATATATATACGAGGTGCGTATGGGGGCTTTCAGTCGTTTGACCGATCATTTTTTGCGTGTACGTTATGGTAATTTTGAAGCAACCGAAATGCTTTTCCGTTCTATGTGTGCTTTACAGAGTGAGGTGAAGAAAGGGGGTGATACATGAAAGGCAGGCACTGGTTTGTTGTAGGAATTGTTGCTTTTCTGTTGTTGATGTTCGCTATAGAGTATCGTTTGCCTAAACGTTTTGTCTGGCGTCTGACTTTTGGCCATTATGATGAGCAGCCTTTTGGGTGTGCACTTTTCGATAGCTTAGTGTCTGTTTCGGCTTCTGAAACGTATACTTTGTCCCGTAAGACGTTTTATCAGTTGGCTTCTGAAGATACATTAAAACGTAGAGGCTTTTTGGCTATTTCTGAGCACCTTGCATTGTCCGATGTTGATGTGGAAGCTTTACTTTCTATGGCAAGTCGTGGAGATAAAGTTCTGTTGGTGAGTAATTTGTTTCCGGCTCGTCTGGAAGACACGTTGAGGGTGCATGGGAATTATTCTTATTTCTATTTTAATGCATTGAAAAAACAAGCAGTCTCTTTGTTTGCTCGCGACAGTCTTATCTGGATAGCATCGCCAGGCGACTCTTTGACATATTATTTCTATCCTCAATTGTGTGCATCGACTTTGTCTGCCGATTCTGCAGATGCAGACGTACTTGCAATAAAACATGAAGTGGTAGGTAAAAATGTGGATGGTTTGATGACTGATACCTTGCAGTATAGCCCTGTTGCATTATCTGTTCCTGTGGGGAAAGGAGAAATTATTTTAGTTTCCACTCCTTTGCTTTTTACCAATTATGGTGTGGTAGATGGAAATAATGCAGCTTATATTTTCCGAATTCTTTCGCAGATGAAAGGTTTGCCATTGGTTCGGACCGAAGCTTATGTGGATGAAACTTCACAAGTACAACAATCGCCGTTCAGATATCTTTTAGCTCATCGCCCTTTGCGCTGGGCGTTGTATCTGACGTTGACAGGAGTTGTACTTTTTATGTTTTTTACGGCTCGTCGTCGGCAGCGTGCTATTCCGGTTGTACGGCCTCCATTGAACAAGTCATTGGAGTTCGTTAAGTTAATAGGAACTCTGTATTTTCAGAAGAAAGATCATGCGGATTTAGTGCGTAAAAAATATATTTATTTTGCTGAAATGCTGCGCCGTTCGTTGCAGGTCGATTTGGAAGCAGTGGAAGAAGATATCCGATCTTTCGATCGAATAGCAAAGCGGACGGGTATAGATAAGGAATCAATAGCTACCCTTGTCCGTACAGTACGTAGTGTAGTGTATAGTAAGAATGCAAAGATGAGTGAGCAGCAAATGAAACGATTGATTGATAACATGAATGATATAACCAGAAATTTGTTATGAGTGAAAATAGGCTTGACCTTACATTCTTTTCTGCAAAAATCGCAGAATTGAAAAAGCAAATAGCTTCTGTGCTGGTGGGGCAGGAGCAGATTGTCGATCTTGTCCTGACTGCTATTTTAGGTAATGGACATGTGTTGATAGAAGGTGTACCGGGAGTGGCGAAGACTTTGTTGGCTCGTTTGATCTCTAAGTTGATTGATGCAGACTTTAGCCGTATTCAGTTTACTCCCGATTTGATGCCAAGCGATGTATTGGGAACCACTGTATTCAATATGCAGACAGGAGGTTTTGATTTTCATCGTGGACCTGCGTTTGCCGATATTGTGCTTGTTGATGAAATCAATCGTGCTCCAGCCAAAACGCAGGCTGCTTTATTCGAGGTAATGGAAGAACGGCAGGCCAGTATTGATGGTGTTACTTATCCTATGGGAGAATTGTATACTATTCTCGCAACTCAAAATCCAGTTGAGCAAGAAGGTACTTATAAGCTTCCGGAGGCACAACTCGATCGTTTCCTTATGAAAATAACGATGGGATATCCGTCTGCTGAAGAAGAACTCGAAGTGCTTGAACGTCATCAGGCTAATGCTTCATTAGTGAAGTTGGATGAGGTGGTGCCAGTACTATCTAAAAGTGAACTATTGGAGTTAAGGAGTTTGCTTGGACAAGTGTTTGTCGACCGTACTTTGTTGCAGTATATTGTACAGATAGTTCAACGAACTCGAACAGTCAAAACCATTTATCTTGGTGCATCGCCGCGTGCATCGGTTTGCATGCTTCAGGCATCCAAAGCGTATGCTTTGTTGCAGGGACGCGATTTTGTAACTCCGGAAGATATTAAGTTTGTGGCACCTTCTGTTCTTCAGCATCGCTTGATTCTGACAGCTGAAGCAGAAATGGAGGGCTATACGCCTTTGAAAATAACCCAAAGGTTGATTGATCAGATAGAAATACCTCAGTAATGTTTTGTTTGTAATTTTTATAGCTTCAGGTTTTGTTTTTAACTTCTCGTTTTTATATAGTTTTGGTATTAATCGTCTTGTTGTTGGGCGGTGGATATGTTTTTGCACCATTGTTTGTAATTGGGCAGTGGGCATTGTTGTTATTTGCAATAATCTTGCTCGTTGACGGGTGGATGCTTTATCATGTTCGTGGTATAAAGGCTTTTAGGAAGTGCTCTGTCCGTTTCTCCAATGGTGACGACAATGCTATCTCTATTCGTGTTGAAAATTCTTATTCTTATACGGTATCAGTAGAAGTTATTGACGAAATACCTTTTGCCTTTCAGAAACGTGATGTAAACTTTCATTTGTACCTTCAGCCTCATGAGGGTAAGAATATCGATTATAGTTTGCATCCTGTCTGTCGGGGTGTTTATGATTTCGGTTTCATTCGTGTTTTTGCTTCAAGCCCGATTGGTATTTTGGCGCGACGTTATACTTGCGGCTCTTCTTGTCAGGTAAAGGTATATCCCTCTTTTCTGATGTTACATCATTATGAGTTGCTTGCAATTGATAATCGGCTAACCGATCAAGGCATCAAGCGTATACGTAGGGTAGGGCATCATACTGAATTTGATCAGATTAAGGATTATGTAAGAGGTGATGAATTTCGTATGATTAATTGGAAAGCTACTGCAAGGCGCAATCGCTTGATGGTGAATGTGTATCAGGATGAACGTGCTCAGTCTGTCTATGCTATTATCGATAAGGGACGAATGATGCAGCAGGCTTTCCGGGGAATGACACTTCTGGATTATGCCATCAATGCAGCTTTGGTACTTGCATATATTGCTATGCGTAAGGAGGATATGTCAGGCATTGCCACATTCAATGAACGTTTCGATACTTTTATCCCAGCTTCTAAACGACAGGGACAAATGCAGGTCTTGTTAGAAGCCCTGTATAATCAGCAGACAGATTTTGGTGAAAGTGATTTTTCCTCTTTATGCGTTCATCTTGATAAGCATCTTTACAGGCGTAGTTTGTTGGTGCTGTATACAAACTTCTCTGGGTTAGATAGTTTGCAACGTCAATTGCCTTATTTGCAGCAGCTTAGTCATCGGCATCGTTTGTTGGTCGTGTTTTTTGAAGATGTAGAGTTGAATGAATATATAGCAAGTTCTTCACATTCTACAGAAGATTATTACCGGCATGTGATAGCAGAAAAATTTGCTTTTGAGAAGCGGTTAATCGTATCTTCATTAAAACAGCATGGTATATTTTCATTGTTGACTACTCCAGAGAACCTTTCAGTGGATGTGATTAATAAGTATCTGGAGATAAAAACAAACTTGTTTTAGGACTATTCTCATATACCTTTTACTTTTCTCTTTTCCCTTCTTTGCCCTTTCCTTTGCGCTTTTTCGTCCCTATCTTTCCCCCTCTTTCTCTTTTTATCCCCTTTTCTGCTTCTTTTCCCCTCTCGCGCGCACATGTGAATATATAATGTATCCCCTTTCCTTTTCCCTACGATACCTTCTATAAAAACATGTTCTACAACATATCTCTAAATCAGTTATTTAGCAAAAACTTCATCAAAAAGTTGAAAAAAAGTGTGGAATATATTTGGAGCA
>NZ_FR883153.1:0-12239 GCF_000435115.1 Bacteroides sp. CAG:633
TTTCTAATTTTATATCGAATTCACGTTAATGTAAATTCCAAATATCCTTCTGGCGAGAATAATGTTAAGTATAAAGGAAAGCGCAAAGTGGCTATTTATGTACAAATTAAGTATGACAAATTGCGTCAGAAGATGGAAAACGATGGAATAATAAAAGGTTTAGGTGATTATTTTGAATAGATTATGAGAAAACTGATGCAAACAATGTTCTTGCTTTTAGTGGGACTTGTGGCGCAGGCACAAGACATTGCGTCTCAAAAGGCAATGAAGCCTACCATTATGGTTATACCTGAAAAATCCTGGTGTATTAATAATGGTTATGTAAAAAGTGAGAGCCCTTTAGAGGCTGACTATGAAAAAGCCGTGTTGAATGATGATGTTCTGAGTGTGATAACGAAGATGGGAGGGATAATGGAACAACGTGGTTATCCGCTCAAACTTCTTACGAGTGTGTTGGATGAAATTAAATATGAGGAAACACTAGATTACGCATTGCAGTCGAAAAATGACGGAGAGATTGTTGAAAACGATCTGGATAAACTTATGCGTGTAGCTCAGGCTGATATTTTGGTTAATGTAGCTTTTGAGCGGAAGACGTATGGTCCAAGAAATGTGGTAGAGTTTCGTGTTACCTCTGTTGATGCTGCAACATCCAAGCAGATAGGTGGCGAAGTGGGCCGAAGTTCTGTTTCCGGATCGCCAATGTCCGTGCTGGTCGAAGAGTCGGTACTGGGTTTTATGGATAATTTTACCGCTAGTATTCAGCGTTATTTCCAAAGAACAATAGAGAGTGGTCGTGAGGGGGTTTTTGTATTTAAAATTGCGTCTGACTGTCCTTTGAACTTTGAGTCAACGGTTAGTTTAAACGGTGAAGAGGGAGAGTTATGTGATGCAATTGATTATTGGATGAGTGAAAATGCTGTCAACGGTGTTTATACTCAGGCCTCTAAAAACCGAGTCAGATTAGTTTATGAGCAGGTTAATTTTCCTTTGTCTGGAAAGGGTAAATTCGGTGCCAAGGTCAAGGCTTTAAATGCGGAGTCTTTTATCAAACAAATTAACACATTTCTTTCACAGTTTGGGTTGGATATTTCTGTTACGCCTGTAGGTATAGGCAAGGCATATATAGTAATAGGAGGGCGTTCATGATGAGAAAATTGTTTGTTTTGTTTTTTATCTTACAGTCTTTTATTTTGTTTGGTCAGGATTATCAACGTGTGGTAGAAACAATTTGTATCACTCCTTACATCCCTGATGAGGTGCAATTTCCTGATAATCAATTAAAGAAAGTTTTGTTAGACCGCTTGACTCAAGTGGTAGTCCAGAACGGATTGGCAAGTAAGGGGCATGACAACCGTTTTGTCATTTCTGCCAATACTCATAATGTGAGCGAAAGTAGAACGTCCACTTTACCGGCAAAAACAGCACTGAGACTGTCTGTAACATTTTATGTTGGTGATGGAAAGGAAGGCATATTGTTTTCATCTGGCAATATAGAGTTGAAAGGTATTGGGTCAGGTTATGAAGAGGCATACCGTTCTGCGTTATATAAAATCCGTCCCAATAATCCGGAGATTGTTCAGTGTCTGGAAGTAGGTAAGAGTCGTATCATGGCATATTATGATCAGATTGGCAAGAGTGTTATACAGCGTGCCGGCAGTCTGATTGCAGTTGGAAATTATGATGAGGCGATAAACTTGTTGTTTACTATTCCCATGCCCTGCAAGCATTATCAGCGGGCACAGGAAATGATTGCCCGTTACAGTGAAGAAAGAATAGAGTCATATAATAAGGACTTGTTGCTTCAGGCCAAAGCAGCCTGGCATGCCGATATGAGCGAGGATGGAGCAGAGCGCGCCATGAGTATAATGAGTGCGGTGCAATATCCTTCAAAAACAATATCCGGTCAGATAGACAAATTCTGTGCAGAAGTAAGTTCTCATCTGAAGACATTATCCAATCAGCGTTGGAAAATAGAGATGCAACAATTGCAAAATCGTCATCATGAAGAAATGGCGCACATTCAAAGTGAGAAAGAGCGCTCTTTAGCCTACATCAAAGCTGCGGAATCTGTGGCAAAAACATGGGCCAATAACCAACCCGATGTAGTATATAGAATTTATCATTGGTGGTATTGATTAAAAATCACAAAAGATCGAGGAATATGAAGAGAGTTTTTAGTTGTCTGGTAATCATGTTGCTGTTTTTGACAGCAGTTTCCGCTAGAGATAAAAAGTTTTACGATTCTAAATGCCAGATAATCGGTATATCCGGAGATATCCGTGAGTTGCTGTACGGAGGATTGGACTCCAAATTCTTTGTGAATGAAGTTGAGTTCGAGTTGCCAAGATTTTATAAAAAGAAATATAAGAAATCCGAACGTGAACAGATACTACAGATTCTGAATCAGCAAAATGTTGGAAAGAAGTTTTTAGACTATCTGTTCAGATACGATGGTAACTCTTTGTCTGATGAATTATTGAAAGAACGAGCTTTGAAGAATGTTCAGCTTATGGATGAAGAGCGTGCTATGATAGGTGTGCTTGATAGTAGAACAATCTTGCAGGAAGATTATCTTCCCATTTTGCGTAACAACTATATCGTGATGACGCGAAGTAGAGGTAAGAACAATTATTGGATGGTTCTTCGGGTGGCAATAGATAAAAATATATTAGAACAGGTATTCAATAGTTGGAATGATATGGATAAGTATAATGCCATAAAGGTTCCGGTGGAGTATGTATCATCAGGTTCATACAAGGACAAGGATACCTGGGAGGTAAGAAACAAGCTTCTTCGTGAAATTTCGCAAAAAGTTGCCGCTTTTGGAATTCGAGGACAAATTGTTGACAATCGTCCGTTAACGATGGATATCGGAAAGCAAGATGGAGTTAAGAAGGGCGACAGAGTAGCAGTTTACAGGCAGTATACAAACAAAAAAGGAGAGAATTTGTCTAAAAGAATAGCATATGCAAGAGGTGGAATAGTATCCGATACTACAACGCGAATGTTTCTGTTGTCTGGTAGATCCGTTTCTCACAAGAAGGGAGATATTGGTGTGTTGGATTTCGACCGTGGGTTGGGATTTTCCATTACAGGCAATCTGGTATCTATTAAAGACTACTCCGACTATTTTGGTGCGCAATACGATACTTATTATAGAGTCGGTTTCAGTAAAAATGGTATATCTACTTATGGCTTGTTGTCGTTAGGTTGTTATGCTTCTGACGATGATATCAAAAATGTGTCATCTCCAGAGTTGAATGATGGCAGTATAGAATATGACGACTTTCCGGCCTTGATGGATGTGGGCTTAGGAGTAGGTTTCGGTAAGACTTTTATGAGCCGTATAGAGTTGATGCCATACATCAAGGCACACTATATGTTTGCATTGGGAGATAGCGATGATTATGACAATTTTACAAAATTGCTACGATTCCCTGTGGGAATCCGTGCAAACATTAATCTTTTCTATCCATTCCAGTTGACTTGCGGAGCAGAATACAGTGTGCTGACATTGGAAGCAAATGAAGGAAGTAATTTTGGCGAAAGTGATGTTTTAAAATCATATGGAGCGTACATAGGTTTTCGCATTATCTTTTAATAAGTTCCGATTATAAAAACTGGCAGGCGGATGAAGTCACCCATTTCAAAAAGGCTTCACCCGCCTGCCTCACAAGCATTCTAAACGGCATTTGCACAGCCCGCGAGAGACACTTGCACGGCTCACGAGCAACACTTGTACGGCTCGCGAGCCACACAAGTGTGGAACAACCCCCTCTCTAACAAGGCATTCGGAGAGGTCAGTTGATGATAATCTGACCGTTGGGGAAACGGTATTTCGTATTCTTTTTCTGCTTCACGATGCCCAGCATCAGCGTTATCAGACCGACACGCCCCACAAACATCAGCACCACAATGAGCAGTTTGCTGCTGTCGTGCAACAAAGGTGTCAGATTCAGGCTGGAACCTACCGTACTCAGGGCCGATACACACTCGAAGGCAATCGCCATCAGCGAATGCTCCGGCTCAATCAGGCTGATAACGAAAACGAAAAGGAACAGAACAGTGAACGACAACACCACCGTAGCGTTCGACCGACGGATAGAATCGGACGACAGCTCACGACCGAACACTTCCACCCGTTCCGTCCCCCGCAGTACCGCCACTAAATTCAGCACCACCACCGCAAAGGCATTCACCTTGATACCGCCTGCCGTCGATTGCGAGCCACCGCCCACCCACATCAGCAACATGTAAATAAGTAGCGACTGTACACCCAACGTAGTCAGGTCCACACTGACAAAACCCGCCGTACGCGGACACACGGCATTGAAGAAAGCATGCGTCAGCTTGTCGCCCACCGGCATTTCGGCAAAGGCACCGTTCCACTCCAGCACCGCAATGGCCACCGTACCCACCACCAACAGCAGCAGAGTGAGGATGAGCACAATCTTCGTATTCAGGTTGTACAAATGATAAAAACGCCTCGCATCCCACTCCCGCGTACGGACAAAATGCCAGAAGCGACGCACGTAGTGCAACAAGATATCCTTGAAATTAACCAGAATCGGAAAACCGATACCTCCCAATATAATAAGGAAAGAAATGTAGAGATACAGCGAATTGTGCCCCGACATCAGCACCGGGTTACCCAAATTGCCGGGTAACGTCGAAAAGCCTGCATTGCAGAAAGCCGAAATGGAATGAAAAGCCGAAAAGGCCAGTTCCTCCTTCAGGCTCATACCCAGCGTGCCGTGAATGTCGCTCCAGATGGCAAGCATCCCCACCCCCTCTATCACCAGCGTAAAGCCCAGAATGTAGACCAGCGTCGTCAGCAACGAGTTCAGCGAGTCCGAACTCACCATATCGCGCACCACCAGCTGATTGTAGAGCGACGTATTGCCCATGAAGAACATCGCAAAGAAACTGGTCAGCGTCATCACGCCCAAACCGCCAATCTGAATCAGGATAATGATAACCACAAAACCGGCCGGCGTAAACGTCGAAGCCACGTCGACCGAAGTCAGTCCCGTGACACACACCGCACTGGTAGATATAAACAGCGAGTCGACCCACGAAATGCCATCCACCGTACATCGGGGAAGCATCAGCAGCCCCGTCCCTATCAGCACGATTATCAGGAAACTGACTGCCAGTATCAGCGAAGGGTTGGTGCGCCGGCCCAGCAAGCGCACCATTCCGTTGGACAACGTCAGTAGCGACAGCAAGAGCAGCAGTACCAGCCGGTAGCCTTTCCCGTGAAGGAAATTCCAAAAGTCCAGAATCCCTCCTTCCACCTCGGGCCGATGAAAAATGACAGGCACCAGCGTCAGATACAGCAGCCCGGTCAGCACCCACGTCAGTTTGCTGAACGTTCGCCGCGTATCCTTGTATTCGAGCAGAATGTGCAGCGTGACATCCACCAGAAACACAATCCAGACGCCATGATACAGGCGGTTCACCTGCTGTGCTTCTTCGGCAGTAATGGTAAATCCATGCTCGTACACCACTCCTATAATCAGCAGTAACGAAGCCAGATAAGTAAGCGAAGTAAATATGTTCAGAACGATCCGCACATACGGATGAATCCACTTATTCTGATAAAGCAGATACTTATGATAGATCTTCATCTTGATACCTGTTAAAGAAACGCGGCAAACATATACAAATAAACCAATATGGGCAAAAAAACAAGAAAAAAAGATAGCGTTTTAAAAATAATAACTACATTTGGGCAGTAATTATTAAATATTTTAACCACTATGAGCAACAAAACAAAAAGATTCATCCTTCCAGAAGAAGAAATACCCCACTACTGGTACAACATACAGGCTGACATGGTGAACAAACCTATGCCCCCACTGAACCCTGCTACCAAGCAACCGCTGAAGCCCGAAGACATGTATCCCATCTTTGCCGAAGAGCTTTGCCGGCAGGAACTGAACCAGACTGATGCCTGGATTGAGATCCCCGAAGAAGTGCGCGAAATGTACAAATACTACCGCAGCACACCGCTGGTACGTGCCTACGGACTGGAGAAAGCCCTCGATACTCCGGCTCACATTTACTTCAAGAACGAGAGTGTCAGTCCCATGGGCTCGCATAAGCTGAACTCCGCCATTCCGCAGGCCTACTACTGCAAAAAGGAAGGCGTGACCAACGTCACCACCGAGACTGGTGCCGGACAATGGGGTGCCTCGCTGGCTTACGCCGCCCGTCTGTTCGGGCTCGAAGCTGCTGTCTACCAGGTGAAGATCAGTTACGAGCAGAAGCCCTACCGTCGTAGCATCATGCACACGTTCGGCGCACAGGTTACAGCTTCTCCCTCCATGTCCACCCGTGCCGGAAAAGACATCCTGACTGCCCATCCCAACCATCAGGGCTCACTGGGAACAGCCATTTCCGAGGCCATCGAACTGGCCCGCACCACTCCCAACTGTAAGTACACGCTGGGCTCCGTGCTGAGCCACGTCACCCTGCACCAGACCATCATCGGTCAGGAAGCTGAAAAGCAGATGGCCATGGCCGGCGAATATCCCGACATGGTGATCGCCTGCTTCGGCGGAGGCTCCAACTTCGGAGGTATCGCCTTCCCCTTCATGCGGCACAACATCCTTGAAGGAAAGAAAACCCGCTTCATTGCTGCCGAACCCGCCTCTTGCCCAAAACTGACACGAGGCAAATTCCAGTACGACTTTGGCGACGAAGCCGGTTACACCCCACTGCTGCCCATGTTCACACTGGGACACAACTTTGCCCCGGCTAACATACATGCAGGCGGTCTGCGTTACCACGGTGCCGGTGTCATCGTATCGCAACTGCTGAAAGACGGACTGATGGAGGCTGTAGACATCCGACAACTGGAATCGTTTGATGCCGGCGTACTGTTTGCACAGGTCGAAGGTATCATCCCGGCTCCCGAATCGTGCCACGCCATCGCCGCCGCCATCCGCGAAGCCAACAAGTGTAAGGAGACAGGCGAAGAGAAAGTCATCCTGTTCAACCTCTCCGGACACGGACTTATCGACATGGCCTCGTACGACAAATACCTGGCTGGCGACCTGATCAACTACGAACTTACCGACCAGGATATCCAGAAAAACCTGGATGAAATAGGAGATTTGGCTTAAAAAACAGTTACGGGTTACAAGCATCGGTTAAGCGTTTCTGCAAACTTCTGCATTCCGCCTTTCCCCGATACTTGTAACCCGTAACAAATTATCTACAGCGACCGTTCAGGTCATCTGTTCTTCTGTTGTGGAAATGGTTTTCTGTCTTTGCTATCAGGACGCATATCTTTCCGCATTCTGTTACCATCGTGCTTCTTCTCCATCTGATAGATCTTTTCAATCTGCTTGGGCGACAGCACCTTGCGGAATTCAGTATAATACTTTTCCTGTAAGTCCAGCATCTTGCGGCTGTGGGCAAAACGATCCTTGATGCGTTGTTCTACTTCAGCGTCGGTCAGCATTTCTTTCTTTGCATCAGGCTGTTTGCCTGCTTCGGCCTTATCCTGCTTCATCTGTTTCCATGCCTCTGCTCTGCATTCGTGCAAATCTTTCAGATATTGAGTATAGACAGGCGTAAACTTGGCAGTTGTAGCATCATCCAGCGCCAAAGCTTTCACAATGCGGTTGGTTTGCATCTCCATCATCTGCTCGGGAGTGAAACGCGGCTTCTTCTTCGTACGGTCCGCTTGTTGTTGAGCAAACAATGAAACTTGGCTTCCTGCTACGAGGAGTGCAATAAACAGATAAACGATTCTTGTCTTCATAAGTCTTCTTTTTTTAGTTTATAATCATTTTCGTGGTTCATCTCCAGAGAATTTCCGTATACATCACATTAGAACTCGGAAAAAGGAAAAAGTAAAAAAGAGAAGACACACATTTTGTATTAATTAACGCGGCATTTAACAAAAAAGCCTCTGTAACGACCATGGCTACAGAGGCTCTTAAATAGCTTATTCAATTTTCACAATCACCAGAAACGGTTACGCTCGGCACTGTATTCCAAGCCTACAGCTTTCAGTTTACGGATGATGTGTTCTTTGTCTACATTCATATCCTCGCAAAGAGCATCCAGCGAAGGATAGAAATCACGTAATTTCATGTTGATGAAGCTATACAGCATCATCGGTTCTTCGGGTAATTCCATTTGCTTCAATCTTTTTTAGTTACTAATACCGCCGCAAAGATAGTTGTTTCTGCAATATAGAAAGTTGATTTTAATCATTTTTTCGTCCGATTCTTCCGTAATCGGTTGCATAAGTTCAATTGAAAGCACCCGGTTTTCGTTGACTTACAATGACATAGATTACAACCGGAGCACCTATCATAGGAGTAACTGCATTCAGCGGAATAACTCCCGCCTCGCCCGGTAGTACGCACAACAAGTTACAGATCAAAGCCACAGCAGACCCGCAAAGAATGGTTACGGGAAGCAGCGAATTGTGATTGGAAGTACCCAGAATAAGCCGGGCCACATGAGGAACGGCCAGCCCGATGAACGAAACCGGACCGCAGAATGCCGTAGTTATGGCCGTCAACACACCGGTAACAATCAGCAGCCAATTACGTACACTACGGATATTGATTCCCAGATTTTCGGCATAACGGTCGCCCAGCAGCAAAGCGTTCAGCGGCTTGATGAGTAGCAATGACCCGATCAGCCCCAGCACCGTGACCGAAGCAAATGCCGGCATCTGTTGCAAGGACACACCGCCAAAGTTACCCATTCCCCAAATCATATACGACTGTACGCCCTCGGCCGTAGCAAAGAAGTTGAGCAGCGAAATGACCGACGAAGCAATATAGCCTATCATAATACCCGCTATCAGCAGCATCACATTGCTGCGAATCAGTGTAGACAGAAACAGAATAAGAGCCATGATCGTCATGGCACCCACAAAAGCACCGGCCAGTACCGAAAAGAAACCCGACAGACTGAACGTGCCGGCCGAAATGCTTCCGCCGAACAGCAGCATGACACATGCCACGCCCAGACTGGCTCCTGTATTGATTCCCAGAATGGAAGGGCCTGCCAGCGGATTCTTGAAAGCCGTCTGCAACATCAGTCCGCATACCGCCAGCGCTCCTCCGCACAACAAGGCTGTAAGTGCCTGAGGCAAACGCGATTCCCACAGGATGAAGCTCCAGCTTGCTTTCCCGGCCTCGCCTCCCGAAAGGATACGGAATACTTCGCCGGCAGGAATAGATACAGACCCCACCAGCAAATTAACGATAAACAGAAGTACTATCAGGACTCCCATTCCCAAACCATATTTCCAACCTTTCGACATAAGCTTTTTTAAAGAGTTATAAGGAGTGAAAGGAAGTTATTACTTCGCTTTGCACCGTTAGAAGTTAAAGGCCAATAGTATAGACTCTGAATAGAGAAGCATTGGACAATAACTTCTGAAAGTTTCATGCTACTATTCTTTCAGCTTGCAAAAATAGCGCAAACCGCCCAAACTGCCCAATTCCGGATGAAGAATCTGAATCAGGTCGGACAGCAGATAATCCGGATGAAACGGAGTTTCTTCGTAATAGGGCACTTTATCTGTATTGCATCCGTACACCGAACGTTCCTTGAATGCCTTGAAACCGGTATAACCGATATAATCGGCCTGTAGGTCGGCGTATGTCATATCCCGGTCACGATTGTACTTGATGACCCACACATCGGCATCGCCCGCCTTGTCGAAAACGGTTTCGAAAGCCAGGGGGACAGAACCGCTATGCTTGTCATCAGCGAAAGCATAACGCCCGCAAGCATCGGCAAACAGACGTCCTATCGTACTGTGTCCGCCCGGTACATACCAGGCCGATCCGCTCTTCAGTTCACTCAGAATAGACAGGGAAGTGGAAGAAGTACGGGCTTTCTGCATCAAAGCCTGATAGCGCTTGTCAACTTCGGCAAACAGGCTGTCAGCCTCGGCTTCGGCACCGAACAGCAGGCCATAGAAGCGCATCCACTCGGCACGCCCCAAAGCCGACGTCTCCATATAGTCGGCGCATTCGATAAGGGGGATGTTCAGCTTCTCTACCCGTCCGTAGCCGCCACTGTTCTCGAAAGGCGACAGCAAGATGGCGTCGGGATGCAAGTCGATAATCTTTTCCATATCCGGATTCATACCGTCGCCACAATCGGCTATTTTTCCGGCAGCTACCCCTTCGTGGATGGCAGCCAGGCGAATGTACTTCAGGTCGCACACTCCACCGATGGCACTTCCTGCTCCCAACTCTTCCAACAGGGCGCAATGTACGGACGAGTAAATGACAGACTTCTTCAACGGCGTACGCACTACGGTACCTTCCGGCAATTGTTCCGGCAGCTGCTCCGTCTCGGGCACCAGTACATAGGTGTGCAAAGTACGCAGCGTGTCCCACGGATTGCGCAGCGTAGCCACCGTATAGCCCGGGTAAGATACCAGTGTCAGATTCTCGGCATAGCGCAAAGCGATGGTGTCGCCACCATCAGCGAAAGAAGCCTTGCTCCTTCCTCCACACGAGGAAAGGAGCAAGGCTACTAATATTCCTATTGAATATAAATACTTATTCATCATCAATTAAAAAAAACGGCAGAACTAGGATTGATACCACCTGCGCTGAACTCTTCTACAAGCGTTCCATCTTTTTTGAAACGGTAAATAGTACCAGTAGTCTTATAATCGGTCGTACCGATATAAATATCACCGTTGTTTTCATTCACTTCCAGCATATAGATTGTTGCATTCTTCAATGCCTCCGGTATATTCTTCAGGAAAGAAGTGTTGTTCAGCTGACCGGTTTTGATGTCATAAGTAAAGAATGTATTCAGTACAGCACCTGCATAATCAGAGTAAACCAAATACAACATATCGTTAGCGGCACACATGCGGCTTGCTACACCCAGTTCTGTCACCTTATTGTTATTTGCCGGATCAATCATCTGCAATGAGTAACCCGCATCACCGTAATTACCCCAAGAAATCAGGAATATCTTATCATCTTCCTCCAGTATAGCGTTCGGATTCACTCCTACTGTCAACGTTTCGGCCACCGTAAAAGTATTCAGATCGATTACCTTTACATCATTATGATACGTAGTATAATCGGCAGTACAACTGTTAGCCACATAGAGTTTGCCCTCACAGGCAGCAATACCTTCCATATTGTCGCCCAGACCGGTCAACTTGGCTTCTACAGCCATAGTAGTCGCATTAATTTTGGCAACAGCACCGCCCCAGAACGAAGCATAAATGTAACCATCTTCGGCATCAATATAACGGATGCGACCAGCCAAATCAGGATCATTTACGAAAGAAACCCGTCCTTGTTCCACACAATCTGCATTCAGTTTTACCAAATAGTTCGAGCCATAGACAGACACAAAAATCTGGTCTTCATATTCAATCATTGCTTGCCCAGTCTCGCCTAATTGTGCAGCGTTTTGCAAGAAAAAAATATCATTGATGAAGTCAGCATCACCGTTGGGGGCATAAAAAGCAATACCTGCATTGTTGCTGCCATAACCTCCTTCGTTCAAAATGAACATACGTGACTGCGGCAAAGTCAGTTGTGAACCCGTATCAGCCGGACCTTTTTCGTCATCGTCATCACTACACGATGCAAAACCTGCACCTAAAGCCAGCATACACAAGATGCTAAACAAAAAACTTCTTACTTTCATACTTTTCATCTTTATTTTGTTTGATATTGATAAATCTGCATCCTCACAATATTCTTCCGTCTGTATCAGTAGCACCTTAAAACTTAAAGGTACCGGTCAACCGCCATGAACGCCCCGGCATGGGATAGTACTTAATAACGTCATACTGTTCATCGGTCAGGTTCACCAGCTCGGCCTGTACCGACAAGCGGCAATCTTTCAAAGCAAATTCATGCGACAGACTGAGGGCGTGCTCCACATATCCGTCTATCTCATTAGCCGGAATATTCTGCGACAAAAAATATCGTTTACCCACTCCCACAACCGAATAGCCTATATTCACCCACGGATTTTCGATCACCATTGCCACATTTCCGCTATGCAACGGGGTATAAGGCAACTGAGCCTTATAAGTAGGACCGTCAGGATCAGTCAGATCAATGGCTTTCTGCCACATATAATTGCCGGACACGAACAATCCAACAGATTTAAATAATGGTATGGAAGCCGACAACGTAGCGTCCACGCCCGTTGCATGTACTTTCCCATAATTAGCCATCTTCCATACGTAAGTCGTAGGGAAAGCG
>NZ_FR883153.1:12268-24582 GCF_000435115.1 Bacteroides sp. CAG:633
AGGGAAAGCGACTATCTTATCAGTCACATCATTAAAATATCCGTCTACGGTCATCGACAAAAAGCCGAAAATACCCCATTTTGAGCGACTCCATGTGACACCTACGTTATATTCGTTAGCTTTCTCGGGGCGCAAATCTCGATTACCCATCCTGAGATAATACAAATCGTTGAAAGTTGGCAGACGGAAAGTGCTTTTGTACATCAGCCGAAAGAACAAAGATTCGTCCTGCCAAGGTTGGACGCTCACCGTTACCGATGGAGCCAGACGATGAAAATTATCTGGCTTATCGCCCTGTTCCACATGTTCCGAAGTGGCTGTATAGACCAAAGAAGCAGTAGCAGTCATCCAATCTGTCCGATAACGGCCATTCAAAGCACTGATTGAAGTGTATCGGGTAGGAAAAGGACAAGCTGGCAGACTGTTGCGTAAGGTATTTGCCACTCCATCCTGTGCCAACGAAAAAGTCAAGTCCTCCAATGGCTGATAAAGCAACGTCGCCGACAGGTAATATTCATCCTGACGATGTACTTCCCGATAAACCCCATCGGTATATTCCACACCTTTGTCCTGATAGCGATTCCAACTGTGATTGTATTTGGCCTGCGCCTGTAATGTCCACTTAGTAGAAAACTTCTTTTTATAACGCGCTTGTGTAAAGAAGTTCTCATCCCATAATTTTTCATCCGAAATCGGGTTATAAAGGGTTACCCCTCCCGGTAGTTCGCGGGCTGAATAGTAATAATATCCTTTCACATCCAACTCCCCTCCGTCTTTGAACGTATGATACAGCGTCGCTTCGCCCTGCCACGACTCCACTTCCGAGTTGTTTCGTTTCTCTTTCGTCACGTACTTCCCGTTCACCAGCGTAAACGGATAATTGCCGTCGGCACGCATATAACCGGCATCTACCGAGAGGCGTGTACGCTCCCCCAGTTTCTGCCACCATCTGACAGAGGGCGCTACATATCCGAACGAGCCGCCCCTGACACGTGCCAGAAAAGCAGAAGTACGATTTCCTTCGAAGTGAGGTTTTTCCGTTTCGATGTTCAGTACGCCGGCCGACGCATACAGACGGGCCGACTGCAACAGGTCTTCGCTCTGACCGATGGAAAGAGAAAGCATCGACACATTGTCCAGCGAAAAACGTCCGATGTCTATCTGCCCTGCCTGGCAGTTGCTGACTGCCACACCGTCGTAGCTGACAGCCGTATGGGCTGCACCCATGTTGCGGATAGAGACTGTCTTCAGTCCGCCTATACCACCGTAATCCTTTACGTCGGCACCGGCAAAACGGCGTACGGCATCCGCCACATTCTGTATGCCAAGCTGGCTGATGTCCTGCTTCGACATGGTCTGCACAGGCACAGCCGATGTCACCTTGTTGGGCATCCTACGGGCAGTCACCGTCACTTTCTCTATCTGATGCACCTTGCCGGCAATCGTATCTTCCTGCACTTCCTGTGCCACCATCCGGCAGGTCATCATGCAGCACAATACGATACAGCCCAATCGCATCTTCATAAACAAACGGCAGAATCTTTTATTTCATTATTCTTGTGTGCACTGACTGCTTTCCTCGAACAGACAATTTTTCGACTTTGTTTTGCAGGTCTTCTGACTCGTTTCCTAATGTATCGCCTTCCCATTCTCTTTATTATCAGAAAAACAGTGGCATCCGAGTATGATACATTCCTCTTGAAACACACAGCAGCGGGACTGTCCGGGATTCACACCCGATTCCCTTTTCATCCACATCTCCGAACGGAGATTACGGAACAAAACAGCGGCAAATGTAGGAATTTATTTGAATATCCGCAATCAAAAACACAAAAAAAGTATTGAATACCAACAAACAGCGTTCTGTCGGAAGTGGTTTGCTGAAACGCTGTTGGCCACCGTGGCGCAGGTTACGTTTTATTGCTTTCGTATCGTGCTGAAAGCAAAATACAGCCGTGTGCCCCGGCGCCCCAAAGCCACCAGCATACACAGCAGCGAACAGCAGGCACAAACCACAAATACCACTCCCGTGGACGAAAGGATATTACCGATGCCCACCAATGGCGAAACAATGCCTCCCGCCGCAAAACATACCGCACCTAAAAGAGCCGATGCCGTGCCCGAATTCTCGCGCTGACTCTCCATGGCCAAAGCTGTGCTCGAAGTAAACGTCATCCCCATGCTGAACAGCAGAACCAGCATCAGAGCCTCGTATACCCAAAAGCTGCACGCCGACATTAACGCCCCGCACTGTAACACGGCTGCCACTACCATTCCGCAACAGCCAACCAGTGTACTGGTCTCCGAACGGCGAAACTTGACCGACAAGGCAGCCGCAACACCTATCGCAAGCGCATTGACTCCGAAACACAAGCTGAACGCAAATGCCGAAAAGCCATAATGCTGCTGCACGATGAAAGGCGACGAGGCGATGTTGGCAAACAGCACTCCCTGTGCGAAAGCCATCTGAAGTACATAGCACACGTAACGCCTGTCGCGCAACACGACTCCAAAACTGCGGAACGTATCACTCCATTTTTCAGCCGAACGGTTTTCACGCGGCAACGATTCCTTAAAACGTAAGCAGCAGGCCAATAACACCAGTCCCAGCCCGAACAGAATCCAGAAGATGCCCTGCCATCCTATCACATCGGTCAGCAGGCCACCCACAATCGGAGCCGCCACCGGCGCCACTCCGTTAATGGCCCCAATTACAGCCAACATTTTGGCAAGTTCGCGTCCGGAATATTTGTCCGTTGCCACCGAACGCGATATGACGATACCACCCGCACCGGCTATGCCCTGTAACAGACGGAACGCCACAAACTGCTCTATGCTCTGCGAAAACAGGCACAACAGCGTCGATGCAATAAACAGCCACATGGCCACCAGCAAGGGTAACCGCCGACCGTACCGGTCGCTCAGCGGACCGAAGAATATCTGTCCCACTGCCAGACCTATCATACTGGTTGTCAGTCCTAACTGAACCATCGAAGAAGTTGTGGAAAAATACTCGCCCATCGAAGGCAAACTGGGCAGATACATATCCGTCACAAAGGGGCCAAATGCCGTCAGCATGCCCAGCAATATCAGCAAAAAAACTTTAGAATTTTCTTTAACCATCATTTATTCTTTCTTTAAAGCGGTGCAAAGTTACAAGGAATCTGTCCAGTTTATACAGATATCGACCTTGCGTCTTGCTCTTTTTCGAAAAGATTTTCAGAACTTAACACACAGTCCTCCCTACCCCTTATTTTTTCCCAGTTAGGAAAAAATTCCTCTCTAGTTAGAAAAAAATATTTTCCTAACTAGGGAAAAAAGAAAGCCTGACTACTGTCAGGCTTTAGTCTTTAAACTCATAATACAACAGCACCGGATTGGAATCGCTCTCCAAACTCCTTATCAATTCTTTATTAACAACTTTATCAGACAACTGACCGGACTCGAAAAGTCTTTTCAACTCTGCCAACTGCTCCGTATTATAAAAGTAAAACACACCATCGGCATCCGCGCACAAGTACCCGGGAAGCATAACGCCGTTTTGCTTGTTTCCTGCAAAAAAGATATCGTCTTTCTGTGTCTGGAAAATAGAAGTCTGACCACTTTTCAGATGATGGCGTACTTTAAGAAGCGATCCTCCATAACAATTAAACCAAAGATAGCCCTGATGAACATAGAAATTGCAAAAGCCCCAATAGACCTTCTTCTGTGTCAGGTGCATATACTGCTGCATCATTTTCTTGGAGAGCGCAACGGGGTCGCCAGACGAATGCAAATTGCTGTCCTTGAGCAGGTCGTCGCGTTTGATCACTTTTTCCCCATGAATAGCCAAAACAGGATATACTTCCCCCTCACGAATGGCCATAACGGTATCCATCAGCGCCGTACAGAACCAAAGTTCATCCCCGACACGAGTAAAAGGGGTGCCAAAATTCAGAAATTCATTTTGCCAACCTTGATTATATGAATCATAATCCAGCAGGCTGGCAGTCATTTTGCCAGCTTGCAACAGATCTATCTGGTGCAGCAGATAATAAGGAGTATCGCCCTGTGCAGGCCAATGGCTCGACTGGTAAGCATAAAGAAAATCAGACTGATACGCTATATCGGCATAAAACGGTGGGGCGTCTAAGGATATTTCATCCTCAAAAGTACCTGTCAACAAATCATATCTCAATATCTTGTTGCGTGATGAGTCGTACAGATACAGTTTCTTCTTTTCCTCGTCAACAGTAAAGTCTCTGCAACCGGCATATTCACCGGGAGCCGGACCATTGTTCCCGAATTTTCGGATAAAAGAGCCGTCTTTCTTGAAAGCATATACTCCTTCCGTCCGACGATCCATTAAATATAACGTATCGTTCACAGGCACCATCTTGCTGATGCTCGACAGCAAAACGTCTTTGGTTTCCAAAGGTATCAGACGAACATCTTTGAACAGTTCGGAATACCTCCATAGTTCAGTGGAAGCGCTATCCATATTGATGATATCTGCCTGTGAATGTACAAGCAAGGACCCTTGAGACTGACAGGCTACTACGACAAAACCCAATACAAAAGCTAAAAGAAAAAACAGATTCCGTTTCATTTACATTACCTCCTACGAGTTTAGTCATGTTTTTATTCGCTACTCTCTTTCGCAAAGAAAAAGAAAAACGGTTAAAAAAGCAAGAAACTGAACCGAAAAGTCATATTGAAAATTCATTTTTTCTACAAATAGTAGTTGCGTTTCAGCGAAGGCTACATCGATAACGGGGAGAATTAGAAAAGATTCACTGGTTTCACCTATAAAATCCGGACTTACCCCGTGAAGTTTCACCACAACCACCTAACAACAAACAACTTACAGTGAAACATACGAGAAAAGCAATCCGCCCCATAAAATCGCGGTGAAAGGAGCGGTGAACCATCACCTTTCACCATATCTTACTGTCATTCAACGATGAAAGAGAACGGTGAGGGCGTGAAGGATAAATCGGGAAAAACAGTTCTCAACAGGGAGAAAAGGCGGATAAAGTCCATAGTTGACGTCCGAAAGTTTCACTTTACGACCGTCAAGTGCCTCTTTACAAACAGAAACAACCATCCGCCCCCAAAGAAACAGGAAGTAATGCGATGACACACGACAAATAATGTCGGACAATCGGACAAGCAATGCCAGAGTGCCCAATAAGCAATGTCAGACTGGAACACAAGCATGGCTCGTGAGCCACGCAAGTGTTGCTCGTGAGCCACACAAGTGTTGCTCGCGAGCCGTGCAAGTGTCGTTCGCGAGCCGTGCAAGCACGGCAAAACACACCGGTTTCACACCCCGCATACCGCTTACGGGGAAAATAAACCAGCGAAAGTTTCGCTATCTACGCATTTTTTACGTAGCTTTGTGAAATGCTAATTGGTTCCTTAACTCTTTACAAGAAAAAACGATGTCAATATGGAGCAGGCTCATGGGATGGAAAAACGCCGGAGACACCAACAAAGTCGCCGGCAAGGAGAATGTGCCGCCATCCGATGAAGCCCCACGTTACACCATTGTCGATGTGGAAGTCGGAGTAAAAGACCGGAAAATACACGACATCGGAGCATTGCGGCACGACGGTGCTACCTTTCACAAAGCCTCGAAGAAGGAGTTGTTCGACTTCCTGCGTGATACTGACTACATCTGCGGACACAACATCATCCACCACGATGCCCGATACCTGTTTGCCGACACCACCGACCGCCGTCCGCTGGTAGATACCCTCTACATGTCGCCCTTGCTGTTTCCCGAACGTCCTTATCACAAACTGGTGAAGGACGACAAACTGGTAAACGACCAGATGAATAACCCGGTGAACGACTGCCTGAAAGCCCAGAACCTGCTACAGGACGAGATAGCGCAATGGAACCTACTGCCGGAAAGCAAACGCCAGATCTATGCATCACTGCTGAAAGGCCAAAAGGAGTTTGAGGGTTTTCTGCGTATGGTAGGAGCCCGACCGACGGAAAAGGAGACGGCCGAAGCCATACGAAGCCTGTACGAAGGAAAAATCTGCGGACATGCCGACCTGAACACCCTGATAGAAAAGTATCCGTGCGAACTGGCATACGCCCTGGCACTGATCGACACCACCGACCATCGTTCCATCACTCCGCCGTGGGTGCTCTACCAGTATCCGCTGGTGGAACACGTCATCCGCCTGTTGCGGCATACCCGCTGCAACGAAGGCTGTACGTACTGCAACAGCCAGTTGGACATATTCCGCAACCTGAAAAGCTTCTTCGGCTACGACCAGTTCCGCACCTACGAAGGCGAACCGCTGCAGGAACAGGCTGCCGACGCGGCAGTCAAAGGCAAATCGCTGCTGGCCATCTTCCCTACCGGCGGAGGCAAGTCGCTCACCTTTCAGCTGCCTGCCCTGATGGAAGGCCGCACCGTGCATGGGCTGACGGTCGTCATCTCGCCGCTTCAATCACTGATGAAGGACCAGGTGGACAACCTCGACGAACGGGGCATTACCGACGCCGTAACCATCAACGGCCTGCTGGACCCCATCACAAGGGCACTGTGCATCCAGCGGGTGCTGGAAGGTGAAGTGTCGCTGCTGTATATCGCCCCCGAAATGCTTCGGTCGAAGACCATCGAAAAGATTCTGCTGGCACGCCACGTCGTCAGGTTCGTGATAGACGAAGCCCACTGTTTTTCGTCGTGGGGACAGGATTTCAGGGTGGACTATCTGTACATCGGCAAGTTCATCCGCAACTATCAGGAAAAGAAAGGCTGCAAGACGGCCATCCCCGTGTCCTGCTTCACGGCTACAGCCAAGCAGAAGGTAGTGCAGGACATCTGCGACTACTTCAAGCAAACATTGGATTTGGACTTGCAGCTGTTTGCCTCGACGGCATCGAGAAAGAACCTGCGTTACTCCGTGATACATGCCGACACGAATGAGGACAAATACTCCAAACTGAGAAGTCTGGTAGCCGAGAATCCGTGTCCGACCATCGTCTACGTATCGCGCACCAAGCGCACCCGCGAACTGGCAGTCAGGCTGACCCGCGACGGCTATCAGGCCCTGCCCTTCAACGGCAAGATGGATGCCGACGAGAAAGTGGCCAATCAGGACGCCTTCATGAACGACCAGGTACGCATCATTGTAGCGACTTCGGCTTTCGGCATGGGAGTGGATAAGAAAGACGTAGGTCTGGTGGTACATTACGACATCTCGGACTCGCTGGAGAACTACGTGCAGGAGGCTGGACGTGCCGGTCGCGACCCTCACCTCAATGCACGCTGCTACGTGCTGTATAGCGACAACGATTTGGACAAACACTTCATTCTGCTGAACCAGACCAAACTGAGCATCAGCGAAATACAACAGGTATGGAAAGCGGTGAAAGACCTTACCCGTCAGCGCATGAGGGTGTGCTGCTCGGCGTTGGAAATTGCCCGCAAGGCGGGATGGGACGACTCGGTATCGGACATCGAAACCCGGGTGCGGACGGCCCTGGCTGCTTTGGAACAGAGCGGATACTTGGTTAGAGGAAACAATGTGCCCCATGTTTACGCCACCGGCATCACAGTCAACAACATGGACGAAGCCCGACAGCGCATATCGGCTTCGGTACTGTTCGGCAGCGACGAAATAGAGAAAGCAGTAAGAATCATCAAATCGCTGATTTCGCAGAAACACATAGCCAAGGCACAGGATTCGGAAGCGGAATCGCGCATCGACTATCTGGCCGACATATTGGGGCTGAGCAAAGGCGAAGTGTTGTCGGCTGTAGAACGGATGCGACAGGAAGGCATTCTGGCAGACAGCAAAGACATCTCGGCTTACCTGCTCGACGCCGGCAGTTCGGAACGAAGGTCAGGGCAGTTGCTCGAACGCTTTGCAAAGCTGGAAAGATACATTCTGGACAACATACCCGACGCCACCTGGCGGATATCGTGCAAACAGCTGAACGACAATGCCATCAATGCAGGAATAGGCACATCCAGAGAGAAAGATATCCGAACCCTGCTTTATTTCCTCACCATCAAAGGTTATACCCGCAAGAAAGAAGACGCGGCACACAATCTGGAAATCAGCCTGCGGGTCGACAGGGAAGCGTTGCTGAAGCGTTTCGAAAGGCGGCTGGAAATCAGCCGGTTCACCATCGAATGGCTATACCGCCTGGCTGCCGAAGCAGGAAAAGAAGCGTCGGACGAACAGCAGGCCATCCAGTTCTCAGTGGTGGAACTGCTGAACAGCATCAAAGCCAACCCGCAACCCCTCTTCAGCGGACTGGACGAACTGCAGTTAGAGGACGTAGAAGAAGCCTTGCTCTACCTGTCGAAAATCGGCGCGCTCAAGCTCGAAGGCGGCTTTCTGGTGCTCTACAACGCCATGGACATCAAAAGGCTCAAAGACAACAAGTCGAGATACAAGCAGGACGACTACCGGATGCTGAACGAATTCTACAAGCAAAAAATACAGCAGGTACACATTGTAGGCGAATATGCTAACCTGATGGTGAAAGACTACAACGCCGCCCTGCAATACGTGCAGGACTATTTCCAGATGGACTACAAGAAGTTCATCGCCAAATACTTCAAAGGAGACAGAGTCGGCGAGATACAGCGCAACCTGACACCCGGCAAATACCGGCAACTGTTCGGCCAGCTGTCACAGCGGCAGAGGGATATCATCTCCGACCGAGACTCACGCTGCATCGTGGTGGCGGCAGGCCCCGGAAGCGGAAAGACACGGGTATTGGTTCATAAGCTGGCCTCGCTGCTGTTGCTCGAAGACGTCAAACACGAACAACTGCTGATGCTGACCTTCTCACGAGCAGCGGCAACGGAATTCAAGCAACGGCTGATGGAACTGATCGGCAACGCCGCCCACTTTGTCGAAATAAAGACCTTCCATTCCTATTGTTTCGACCTGTTGGGACGGATAGGCAATCTGGAAGAAGCCAAAAACGTAGTAGCCAAAGCTGCCGAAATGATAGAACAGGGCGAAGTGGAACCCAACCGAATCGGGAAAACGGTACTGGTGATAGACGAGGCACAGGACATGAGCGACGAAGAATATGCACTGGTACGTGCCCTGATGGCCAACAACGAAGAAATGCGCGTCATTGCAGTGGGCGACGACGACCAGAACATCTACGAATTCCGCGGTTCGGACTCGGAATACATGTACCGCCTGACCAAGGAAAGCGGCAGTCGGTTTATCGAAATGACCGAGAACTACCGAAGCGCACGCCATCCGGTCCGTTTCGCCAACGAATTTGCCAAAGTCATCCGAAAAAGAATCAAAACTACCCCTATCCTCTCCATGCGAGAAGAAGACGGACGGGTGGAGGTGACACACCACTACTCGGCCTATATGTATCAGCCACTCGTCGAAGACCTGATCAGTCACCGTGGAAACGGTACCTCGTGTGTGCTGACCCAGACCAACGAAGAAGCCGTCATCCTGGTAGCCCTCCTGCGGAAACAAGGCATCAGCAGCAAACTGATACAGACGATGGACGGCTTCCGCTTCTGGAACATGGCCGAGATGAGATACTTCCTGAAGTACATCGACAAACAGGTAAAAACGCCCCTCATTCCCCAAGAGACGTGGGACGAAGCCAAGCGTGCCACCTTTGCGACATACGAAAGAAGCCAAAGCCTGACATACGTGAAGCGGTGCGTGGAACTGTTCGAACAGACCAACCAGGCAAAATACGTCAGCGATTTCAAGGAGTTTGTGTTTGAATCATCAGTCGAAGACTTTTGCGACGTGTCGGGTGCTGACGTTGTCGTATCGACCATCCACAAGGCAAAAGGACGTGAGTTTGACGACGTCTACATGCTGATAGCCGACAACTTCCAGAAAGACGACCGACTGATGCGGCGATATTATGTAGGCATGACCCGCGCCCGGAACCGGCTGTTTATCCACACCGACGGCGATTGCTTCAGCCGACTGCCTGCCGACCAGCACTTCACCGACTCACGCCAGTATGGCATGCCCGAAGAAATTGTGCTGCAACTCTCGCACAAAGACGTCTTTCTGGGCTACTTCAAAGACCTCAAACGGGAAGTGCTGGCACTGAGAAGCGGAGACAGCCTGAAGTACAAAGACTTTACGCTGTACGAAGCATCGGGCAACAAACCGGTAGCCCGGCTGTCGGCAAGCATGCAGAAAGCATTGTCGGAATGGAACGGAAAAGGTTACGAAGTGAAGTCAGCCTCCGTACGTTTCGTCGTAGCCTGGAAGCCCAAAGATGCCCCCAAGGAAGAACCGGAAACTGCCGTCCTGTTGCCCGAGCTGGTGTTGTCGCGAGGATGAACGTTGTTTCGTTCTTCCTTATAAATAAGCATTGCGTAAAAATCCTCAGTCCACTGCATAAAATGTAGCAAACGAAATAAAATGAAACTATTGAATATCAAAACCTTAAAAAAGATTTTCTATAAAAGCAAAACAGTAAATACCGACGTCAGGTATTATAAATTCATCGTAAAAGGGAATGATAAAGGAGGAGTACTGTACGCTCCCGATAGCTGGCCCTACCCTATCGCAAGAGACGGACAGGAAGTGAAAAACTGGGAATCGCTCGTCGTAGAATTAAGAGATGGAAAATATCGCCCTTTCCACATGTGTATAGGTGGAGCCAACATGGTCAACCAAGCTCTGAAGGATTTATTACAGTCGTACGTCACCTCTGCCAACGACATAGAGTTTCTACCTGTCAAGGCCATCAGCAAGAAATATGGCAATCAGATATATTACATCATGCACTTCAAAAAGATATTCGACGTAATAGATCCCCAAAACACCCTCTATGTAGAAGGAACAGATACGATTCTTAAACTAAGACTCGACTATAATAAGGTGAAATCACTAAATGTCTTCAACTCTCAACCCGTCATTAACGACATTATCGTATCGGATGAAGTCCGCAAAAGTATCCAAAAGAACAAACTTGACTTTGGATTAGAATTCATGCCAATATTTTGTGGGAAATAAAGAAAGAACAAACTTAACAGAATAAAAACAGAAACGCGGCTGCCTCAAGTTTCCTTGAAACAGTCGCGTTTCTTAGTGTATATTGTACTGCTTAGAGGGGTTATTTTACTTCCTCAAAATCAGCATCCTGAACATTATCATCCTGTTTGCCATTGTTTTGAGCATTTCCTTGGCCGGCGTTGGCACCACCTTGGAAACCTGCACCTTGCTGTGCACCACCTTGAGCACCAGTCTGTGCATACATCTCAGCGCTGGCAGCTTGGAAAGCAGTGTTCAGTTCGGCCATTGCACTGTCGATAGCAGCCAAATCCTGAGCTTTGTGAGCGTCTTTCAGTTTTTGCAAGGCAGCTTCAATAGGAGCTTTCTTGTCGGCAGGAAGCTTATCGCCCAGTTCCTTCAACTGATTCTCGGTAGTGAAAATCATTGAGTCAGCCTGGTTCAACTTGTCGATACGTTCCTTTTCCTTCTTATCAGCTTCGGCGTTGGCTTCGGCTTCGGCTTTCATACGTTCGATTTCTTCTTTGCTCAAGCCACTGGAAGCTTCAATACGGATGGCTTGTTCCTTACCGGTAGCCTTATCCTTGGCAGATACCTTCAAGATACCGTTGGCGTCGATATCGAATGTAACCTCGATCTGAGGAACACCACGACGAGCCGGAGCAATACCTGTCAGGTTGAACTGACCGATTGACTTGTTCTGAGCAGCCATCGGACGTTCGCCTTGCAATACGTGGATGGTTACTTCGGTCTGGTTGTCGGCTGCGGTCGAGAAGGTTTCACTCTTCTTGCAAGGAATAGTTGTGTTGGCTTCGATCAACTTCGTCATCACACCACCCAGAGTCTCGATACCCAGAGTCAACGGAGTTACGTCGAGCAATACGATGTCACCTACACCAGCTTCTTTGTTCAATACGGCACCCTGTACGGCAGCACCTACAGCAACTACCTCATCGGGGTTAACACCCTTAGAAGGAACTTTGCCGAAGAAGTCTTCAACCAACTTCTGAACAGCCGGTATACGTGAAGAACCACCTACAAGGATTACTTCATCGATATCAGAGTTACTCAAACCGGCATCGCTCATAGCCTTCTTACACGGTTCCAGACAAGCTTGGATCAAGTTGTGAGCCAAAGCTTCGAACTTAGCACGAGTCAGTGTCTTAACCAAGTGCTTGGGCACACCGCCTACCGGCATGATGTACGGCAAGTTAATCTCGGTAGAAGTAGAAGAAGACAACTCAATCTTAGCCTTTTCAGCAGCTTCCTTCAGACGTTGCATAGCCATCGGGTCTTGAGTCAGGTCGGCACCTTCGTCGTTCTTGAACTCCTGTA
>NZ_FR883153.1:24634-36291 GCF_000435115.1 Bacteroides sp. CAG:633
GTCATCACCACCCAGGTGAGTATCACCGTTGGTTGACAATACTTCGAACACACCGCCACCGAACTCCAGAATAGAGATATCGAACGTACCACCACCGAGGTCGAATACGGCGATCTTCATATCCTTGTTAGCCTTGTCCACACCGTAAGCTAAAGCGGCTGCAGTCGGCTCGTTCACAATACGTTTTACTTCCAGACCGGCAATCTGACCAGCTTCTTTTGTTGCCTGACGTTGAGAATCGGAGAAGTAAGCCGGAACAGTGATGACAGCTTCCGTTACTTCCTGACCCAGATAGTCTTCGGCAGTTTTCTTCATCTTCTGAAGAATCATAGCTGAGATTTCCTGCGGAGTATAATGACGTCCGTCGATGTCGACACGCGGCATATTATTTTCGTTTACTACCGGATAGGGTACACGAGAGATTTCTTTCTGTACCTGCGACCAGTTCTCACCCATGAAACGCTTAATGGAGTACACTGTACGTTTCGGGTTGGTGATGGCCTGACGTTTAGCGGGGTCACCAACTTTACGTTCGCCACCGTCTACAAATGCCACAACAGAAGGAGTTGTACGTTTACCTTCGCTGTTAGCGATTACTACAGGTTCGTTGCCTTCGAATACAGCAACACAAGAGTTTGTAGTTCCTAAGTCAATACCAATAATTTTTCCCATGATCGTTATTATTTTATTTGTTATTATTCAGTTTATTTCTGTCCGCCTCATCGGCAGACGCCTACTAAAAAACAAACCTTGTGCCAAAAGAAAAATCAGTGAGGCACCCGCCTTTTGTGTCACATTTTAGCGTCATTTTGGCAGATATATTATAGGAAATACTGACGAAAACGCTGCTATGCCAGCCCATCGGCAAGAAGCCATATAAAGGATGACTGACAAAGCCGTTTGTTTCATTTGGCAAGTAAAAACGCACAAGCTGCATCATTAATTCAAAGGAAATCGAGACAAACAGTACGTTCTGTCACGAAGAATCACTACTTTTGCAGCCAAAATAAAAACAAACTCGTAAAACAATGAACAATTCCAAACATCCAAAAGGGCTCTACCTGATTTTTGCAACCAGCACGGCAGAGCGCTTCAGTTATTATGGCATGCGTGCCATTTTTATTTTGTTTCTTACCCAAGCCCTGTTATTCGATACCGAAAAGGCAGCTTCCATCTATGGCAGCTATACGGGCCTTGTCTACCTGACTCCGCTTATCGGTGGCTATGTAGCCGACAAGTACTGGGGCATCCGGCGCTCCGTCTTCTGGGGAGCCATGCTGATGGCTATCGGACAGTTCCTGATGTTCTTCAGTGCTTCGATGCTCGATGCGCAAGAGTTATCGCACGGACTGATGTACGGCGGACTTACATTTCTTATATTAGGAAACGGATTCTTCAAGCCTACAGTATCGTCGCTCGTCGGACAGTTGTACGAGCCTGGTGACCGGCGACTTGACTCGGCCTATACCATATTCTATATGGGTGTCAACGTAGGCTCGTTCCTCGCTCCGCTTGTCTGTGGTTACTTCGGCGAAACGGGCAATCCGCAGGACTTCAAATGGGGTTTCCTGATTGCTGCCATCGTCACGGTATTTACCGTAGTGCTGTTCGAGACGCAGAAGAACCGCTACCTCATCGGTCCGGACGGACAGCAGCTGGGTGTTGTACCCGATGCACGCAAGGCGACCGAAGGAACATCTGCCAAAACCCAAACGCCGGAAGATGCACGCCGCAAACGCCGTAACTTGTGGGTGTGCAGTGCGATGGCCATCGTACTTGCCCTGTTCTTCTACTGGTGCTTTGGCAACGACTGGATCAGCATCGGCATCTTTACGGCCTGCATTGTTTTCCCGGCCAGCATCCTGATGGACGGATCGCTCACCAAGATCGAACGCGACCGCATTCTGGTCATCTACATCATCGCCTTCTTCGTCATCTTCTTTTGGGCAGCCTACGAACAGGCAGGCGCATCGCTCACCCTGTTTGCTTCGGAACAGACCGACCGCGTCATTCTGGGCTGGGAGATGCCTGCTTCGTGGATTCAGTCATTCAATCCCTTCTTCGTCGTTATTCTGGCAGCCATCATGCCGGGCGTATGGGGAGCACTGGCACGTCGGGGCATGGAGCCAGCATCGCCCACCAAACAGGCCATCGGTCTGTTGCTTCTGTCGTTGGGCTATCTGGTCATCTGCTTCGGAGTGAAAGACGTGCAACCCGGTGTCAAGGTAAGCCTCATCTGGTTGACGGGACTGTACTTCATCCACACGATGGGCGAGATTGCCCTTTCGCCCATCGGACTGTCGATGGTGAACAAGCTGACTCCCGTCCGCTTTGCTTCGCTGATGATGGGCATCTGGTACCTGTCTACGGCCACGGCCAACAAGTTTGCCGGTACGCTGTCGGGCCTCTATCCCGAAGCTGGAAAGGTGAAAACACTGTTGGGTTATCGCATTGAGACGATGTTCGACTTCTTCCTGGTATTTGTAGTCATGTCGGCCGCCGCATCGCTTGTCCTCTTCCTGTTGTCGAAGAAATTGCAGAAGATGATGCATGGAGTGGAATAATTTCGCTACCTTTGCACCAATTTAATAATCACAAGTCCCATGGATAGCATACTGATTAAAGACAAGAAGTTCACCGTCTCCATTAAGGAGGAGGATATACTGAAAGAAGTGAGCCGCGTAGCCAACGAAATCAACCGTGACCTGGCAGGTAAGAATCCGCTTTTCCTGAGCGTACTGAACGGTTCGTTCATGTTCACCGCCGACCTGATGAAACGCATCACCATCCCTTGCGAGATATCATTCGTCAAGCTGGCTTCGTATCAGGGAGTAGCATCGACAGGCGCCGTCAAGGAAGTCATCGGCATCAACGAAGACCTGAGCGACCGTACCGTAGTCATCGTAGAAGACATTGTAGACACGGGCCTCACCATGCAACGCCTGCTTGAGACGCTGGGCACCCGCGGGCCGAAAGAGATACATATCGCTACCCTGCTGGTAAAACCCGAAAAGCTGAAAGTAGACCTCAACATCGAGTATGCCGCCATGCACATCCCCAATGACTTCATTGTGGGTTACGGACTGGATTACGACGGATTTGGACGGAACTATAAGGACATATATACTGTAGTAAACGAATAAATATATGAGTCCTATCTTCAAAAGAGAAGAAGGTTTCTGCTTCAGTTCCCCAAACACATCGGCAAGCGTATTAATGATTAATTCGCAAGGTATCATGCTATCGGTCTTGGGTAACGACTACTTTATTTCGTACAACCGTGTACCTTGGCTGAAAGATGCACGTATATCAGACGTACTGAATGTCAAGATGTGCGGACAATCTGCCATCGAATGGGAAGCCTTAGGAATTGATCTGGAAATAGAAAGCCTGAAACATCCCGAACGCTATCCGCTCATTATGAAACGGAATCCTCTGGATACAATCAGTTAATATTTACAATAACATTATAAACATTTAATCACTAATCAGAAACAATGCTGAACATTGTAATTTTCGGTGCCCCGGGTTCTGGAAAGGGCACACAAAGCGAGAGAATTGTAGCAAAGTATGGCATCAACCACATCTCCACGGGTGACGTGCTGCGTGCCGAAATAAAGAACGGAACGGAACTGGGCAAGACAGCCAAAGGTTATATCGACCAGGGCCAACTCCTCCCCGACAACCTGATTATCGACATCCTGGCTTCTACACTCGACAGCTTCAAGGATTCGAAAGGCGTTATTTTCGACGGTTTCCCACGTACCATCGCACAAGCCGAAGCACTGAAGAAGATGCTGGCTGAGCGCGGACAGCAGGTAAGCGTGATGCTCGACCTCGACGTGCCCGAAGACGAACTGATGAAACGCCTCATCCTGCGCGGACAGCAGTCAGGCCGTGCCGACGATAACGAAGAGACCATCAAGAAGCGCCTCACCGTTTATCACAGCCAGACCGCTCCGCTGATCGACTGGTACAAGCAGGAAGGCCTCTACGCCCACATCAACGGACTGGGCGAACTGGAGACTATCACAGCTGATATCTGCAAGGCTATCGATGCTGTGAAGTAAAAGGCTTCCCACGCTGAAAAGACATTCACCACGGATTACACCGATTGGCACAGACCGCTTTCCCGGCTGTGACCTTCCGCGTCATCCGTGGTGTTTTTTGTTTTCCCTCATTTCTTCAACTCCAACTCCGTCCACTCCACTTTGTCGGGCACCAGCGTGCGCCCCGTCACCTTGCCGTTCTGCTCGCGCCGATATTCGGGAATAAAACGTACCTGCAGCTTCGAGAACTGCTGACCCGATACTTCTTCGGGTGTATCTACACCCTGCCCTTCGGCACGTCCGGTCAGATAGAATGTGCCTACCCCTTTCAGCTTCACCGAATAACCAGCCTCCAGCATACTGCCCAGCACCTCGCCCAGCCCCAACAGCACGGCGTACGTATCGCCCTTACTGACGGTCGACATGCGCGAAAGCCGTTCGGCCACCTGATCCGTATCCATAGTCCCTACCGTAAACGAACGCGGATACCACTTCCCGTTCATCTTCTGTTTCTTGTAAAAAGCCATATCTTTATCATTTAAATGTTATTGCCTACGGTCCCTCCACCGCCGGTTCTGACATCCCTGTCTGCCGACTGTGCAGGGCTTTCCTTATACCTTTGACAGGAATCATCCGGGATGATTGGTAGAATCATCCGCAATGATTATAGGAATCATCCCGGATGATTCCTCCCTCACTCACAAAGATAATATACGAAAGGCAGATATGCAAGACGGATGAGTCAGTATCATGGCATTATAGGAAATTATTTGTATCTTTGCAGAGGAAAACAAGAATGCGATATGAACGGAAAGAACTGCATCGAACGACTCTCGCCCGTACTCCTGTGGGATATTGATCCCGAAAAAGCGGACATGGACACTTGTCCGCAACAGATTATCGTACGCGTACTGGAATACGGCACACTGGAGGACTGGCGCCTCATCCGTTCCTATTATGGGCTGGACAAAATCGTTGAATGCTGCAAGCAGGCACGTTCGCTCGACCCCGTAGCATTGTCGTTCATCTGCTGCATATCGCACACAAGGAAGGAGGAATACAGATGTTATCATACCGCACAGTCGAACCCCACACCCTGGAATTGCTGAAGAAGCTGATGGCAGCCAAATGCCTATCGGGTACAAGGCTGGTGGGCGGAACTGGTCTTGCCCTCCAATACGGACATCGCATGTCGGTAGATATTGATCTGTTCGGAGAAACGGAAGACAACGGCGAAGCCATTAAGGACGTTCTACGACAATCGGGACAACTGACCATCCTGAAAGAGTCTAAAGACATCAAAGTCTATGTCATAGACCGCATCAAGGTAGATATTATCCATTATTCCTACCCGTGGATTGCTCCCTGCATCGAAGAGGATGGTATCCGCCTGGCATCTCCCGAGGACATCGCCGCAATGAAAGTCAATGCCATCGAAGGGCGTGGAACGAAAAAAGATTTCATTGACATGTATAGTCTATTACAGCATTATACATTAGAAGAAATCCTGAAATTCTACCAGCAGAAATATCCCGAACATTCCATCTTCCGGGCACTGATGAGTCTATCCTACTTCGAGGATGCCGATACACAACTGATGCCCAAGATGTTTATACAGACCACCTGGGAAGAAATGAAGGCCGACATACAAAAACAAGTAGAAGCCTATTCCCGTTAAATAGATAATAATCATTAATATCGAGACATTATGGCAGAATCGAACTTTGTAGACTACGTAAAGATATATTGCCGCTCGGGTAAGGGCGGCCGAGGTTCCACACACATGCGCCGTGCCAAGTACGTGCCCAACGGAGGACCCGATGGCGGCGATGGCGGACGCGGCGGACACGTCATCCTGCGCGGAAACCGCAACTACTGGACATTGCTACACCTGCGCTACGACCGACACATCATGGCCGGACACGGCGAAAGCGGCTCGAAGAACCGCAGCTTCGGCAAGGACGGCGAAGACAAGGTCATCGAAGTGCCCTGTGGTACCGTGGTCTACAACGCCGAAACGGGCGAGTACATCTGCGACGTCACCGAGCACGGACAGGAAGTCATCCTGTTGAAGGGCGGACGCGGCGGACTGGGCAACTGGCACTTCAAGACAGCCACCCGCCAGGCACCGCGCTTTGCGCAACCCGGCGAACCGATGCAGGAAATGACCGTCATCATGGAGCTGAAGCTACTGGCCGACGTCGGACTGGTGGGCTTCCCTAACGCTGGCAAGTCGACACTGCTCTCGGCCGTATCATCGGCCAAACCGAAAATAGCCAACTATCCGTTCACCACGATGGAGCCCAACCTGGGCATCGTGTCCTACCGCGACGGCAAGTCGTTCGTCATGGCCGACATTCCCGGCATTATCGAAGGAGCCAGCGAAGGACGCGGACTGGGTCTGCGCTTCCTGCGCCACATCGAACGCAACTCGCTGCTGCTGTTCATGGTGCCTGCCGACAGCGACGACATCACCAAGGAATACAACATTCTGCTGAACGAGCTAAAGAACTTCAACCCCGAAATGCTGGACAAGCAGCGCGTACTGGCCATCACCAAGTGCGACATGCTGGACCAGGAACTGATGGACGAGATAGAGCCGACCCTGCCCAAAGACGTGCCTCACGTGTTCATCTCCGCCATCTCTGGCCTCGGCATCAACGTGCTGAAGGACATCCTGTGGGAGGAACTGAACAAGGAAAGCAACAAGATTGAGGGCAAGATAGAAAGCATCGCCCACCGTCCCAAGGACATGAGCCACCTGAAGGAAGAACTGGCCGACGAAGGCGAAGACGAAGACCTCAGCATCGAATACGTGGACGAGGACGACGTGGAAGACCTCGAAGACTTCGAATACGAAGAAGAGGACTGGGAGGACGACAAGCAATGAGCCATCTCAGCCCCGACAAGCGAATGTTGGAGTATGCACTAAACGGTGCATGCCCCGACATTTTTGCATTCAGCACCACCCGTCACGGCGGCGTCAGCACAGGCACATACGCCTCGCTGAACTGCACGCCCTACACAGGCGACATTGCCGAAAACGTCCGCCGCAACCGGGAACTGCTTCTGCAAGCCCTGCCGCAACGCCCGCAGGAACTCATCATCCCCTGGCAGACACACGGCACGGCCTCCCTCGTCATCGACACCGACTATCTGCAGGCCGACCCGCAGACACGGCACGAACGCCTGCAAGGCATCGACGCCCTCATCACCCGCGAGCCGGGCATCTGCCTTTGCATCTCCACAGCCGACTGCATACCTATCTTATTATACGACCACAGGCACCGCGTCGTCGCTGCCATCCACGCCGGCTGGCGGGGCACAGTGAACCGCATCGCCCTGCGCACATTGGAGCGGATGCAGACCCTCTACGGCACCGAGGGCAAAGACGTGCATGTCATCATCGGCCCCGGTATCTCGCTCGCCGCCTTCGAGGTGGGCGAAGAGGTGTACGAAGCCTTCCGCGCCGCCGGCTTCCCCATGCCTTACATCGCCGAATGGAGGAACGACACCCACAAGCATCACATCGACCTGTGGGCTGCCAACCAGCTGCAACTGCTGGACTTCGGTCTGCCCGCCACCCAGATAGAGACTGCCGGCATCTGCACCTACACCCGTCACGAAGATTTCTTCTCCGCCCGCCGGCTGGGGATCAAGTCGGGGCGTATGCTGTCGGGCATCATGCTGAAAGCGTAAGAACAGCTTTGCCCAACCGCCCGTGCGGCAGGCCGCAATCATAATAAATACTAATAGTAGTCCGGTTTGGAGTTTTTTACGTACTTTTGAATTCCTTTATCGAACAAGGCTGAAGCAGTATGCCTTTGGCAACCGGCGGACATCAGTTCCTCAAGGTCCTATCGCACTGCTACAGAGCTGCAAACAATAGAATCGGAACATCATTGAACCAGAAAAGATGAAAAGACAAACAAACCGGACGAGAGTACTCTGCACTTGCATAGGCCTTATCGCATGCCTCGTGACAGGAATGCCGCTCGCCGCGCAACATACCGGCAACCATACCCTCCCGACGGATACGTCCGCCTGTAGCCAACCGAGCGTATCCAGAAAGCTCACCCATCAGCTCGGCATCGACTTCCGCCCTGCCTACGTAGTACCTACCAACGACTTTTTCGACGGAGACAACTCCACGGGGCAACCCATACGCAACGTGTGGTCGGTGCACCTGAAGTACGCTTTCCGCTTTAATAAGGACTCAAGACTAGGACGGCTTTATCCGCACGCCTATCAAGGCATCGGCGTATCGTACAACCACTTCGACAACCGTCCGCCCATCGGACATCCCGTCGCTGTCTACGCCTTTCAAGGCTCACGCATCGCCCGACTGTCGCCCACCCTCTCGCTGGACTACGAATGGAACTTCGGCGCTTCCTTCGGGTGGGAGAAGTATCACGTACCCGAGAACGGATCACAAGTGCTGGGCTACAACGACGTGGTAGGCTCGAAGATCAATGCCTACATCAATCTGGGCTTCTTCCTGAACTGGCAAATCAATCCCCAATGGAACCTGACAGCGGGAATCGACCTGACCCACTACTCCAACGGAAACACCCATTACCCAAACAGCGGTGTGAACCCTGTAGGTGGTCGAATCGGACTGGTACGGACCTTCGGGGCAGAAAACAGCAGCCCGTCGGCCAACGCCGGACAACTTAATCCGAACGACTTCCGCCCCCACTTCAGTTACGACCTCGTCGTGTACGGTGCTACACGCAAACGAGGATACATCGACGACTACAACATGGGACATCTGATACCTGGCTCGTTCGGCATTGTCGGCCTCAACTTCAACCCGATGTACGACTTCAACAAGTATTTCCGGGCAGGCATCTCGCTCGATGCCCAGTTTGACGAAAGCGCCAACCTGCAGGGACATTATGCCGGAGGGACTGACGACGATCCGAAATTCTACCGGCCGCCCTTCCGCGAACAGTTTGCCGTAGGCCTGTCGGCACGTGCCGAACTGGTCATGCCCATTTTCTCGGTCAACATCGGTATCGGGCACAACGTGCTCTACAAAGGAAAGGACACCAAAGGCTTCTATCAGATATTGGCACTGAAGACATTCCTTACCCGCAACCTCTTCCTTCATACGGGCTATCAGCTCAGTAAGTTCAAAGACCCCAACAACCTGATGCTGGGCTTAGGATGGCGATTCAGGTAAATGACAAGAAAAGCAAGTACCGTCGAAAGAACTTCGCCGATAAAAACGTACTTTTGCAACAGGTAAAACAAATAGTGCATAAACATCAGCATACATCATGTATCAACTTACATTATCCGAAGAACTGAAATCACACTGCCCCGAATACCGTGGAGCAGCCGTCTATGCCGAAGTCATCAATACACCTTTTAGCGAAGGACTTTGGCAGGAAATCGATATATTCACCCAAGAACTGAGGGCTAACGAAACAACCGACGGCATCAAACAGCAACCTGCCATTGCCGCCACCCGCGAAGCCTACCGCCGATGTGGCAAAGATCCCAGCCGCTACCGTCCCTCGGCCGAGGCCCTGCGCCGCCGTCTGCTCCGCGGACTCGAACTGTACCGCATCGATACGCTGGTCGACCTCATCAACCTCGTCTCGCTGCGTACGGGTTACAGCATCGGCGGCTTCGATGCCGACAAGATACAAGGCACAGACCTTTGTCTGGGCATCGGACGTGCCGGTGAGCCGTTCGAAGGCATCGGACGCGGTGTGCTCAACATCGAAGGCCTGCCCGTCTTCCGCGACACCGTAGGAGGCATCGGCACCCCAACCAGCGACAACGAACGCACCAAGATGGATGTCGGCACCCGCCACATACTGGCCATTATCAACGGCTACGACGGAGATACGGTCCGTCTGCAACAAGCTGCCGAAATGACACAAGAACTCTTAAAGAAATACGCCTCTTCCGACGGGGGAAGCATCTGCTACTTCGAATGAAAACATCGCTATTCATTATCCTTATCAGCCTGCTGACGCTGAACGTCCACGCACAGGAAAAACGTCCGGCATTCTCGAACATGGAGAAGAACCACATCCGGGTGGCCACTCCGGGACTGTTCGACAAAAGTAAAAGCATCCATATTCATCTGGACAGTCTGGCGGCAACCGACTACAGCTTCCCTCTGCCCGGCGGCAAAGTCATTTCGCCCTACGGACGGGGCGGCGGGCGACACACGGGTGTCGATATCAAGACCCGTGCCAACGACACCATCCGTTGCGCTTTCAATGGCATTGTGCGTATGTCGAAACCCTACAGTGCCTATGGCAACGTCATCGTGGTGCGCCACCCCTCGGGAGTGGAAACCGTCTACAGCCACAACTCCAAGAATCTGGTACAAAGTGGCGACACGGTAAAGGCTGGCCAGCCCATTGCCCTGACCGGACGTACGGGACGTGCAACGACCGAACACCTGCACTTCGAGACACGCATCAACGGACAGCATTTCAATCCCAATATCCTCTTCAATATGAAGACCGAAGCCTTACGGCACGAATGCATCCGTTGCACCAAGAATGCGAACGGCATCGTCGTCAAGCCTGTATTAAAAAATAACACTGCAAAGTGATAGGGTTTTCCAAACGTTTCACTAACTTTGCATTGCATTTCATGAACATTAAAACATATCAATGATAGAAAAACTGATTGTCCTTGAAGATATCGACCCGGTCATCTTTTACGGCGTGAACAATGCCAACATGCAACTGATAAAAGCCCTTTATCCCAAACTGCGCATCGTAGCGCGCGGCAACGTCATCAAAGTGCTGGGCGACGAAGAAGAAATGTGCGCCTTCGAGGAAAACATTACCAAACTGGAAAAATACTGCTCCGAATATAATTCGCTGAAAGAAGAAGTCATCATCGACATCATCAAAGGCAATGCCCCACAAGCCGAAAAGAGCGGCAACGTCATCGTGTTCAGCGTCACGGGCAAGCCTATCATTCCCCGAAGCGAAAACCAGCAGAAACTGGTAGATGCCTTCCATAAGAACGACATGGTGTTTGCCATCGGTCCTGCCGGATCGGGTAAGACTTATACCGCCATCGCCCTGGCTGTGCGTGCCCTGAAGAACAAGGAAATCAAGAAAATCATCCTCAGTCGCCCCGCCGTAGAAGCTGGCGAAAAACTCGGCTTCCTGCCCGGCGACATGAAAGACAAGATAGATCCGTACCTGCAACCGCTATACGATGCCCTGCAGGACATGATACCCGCTGCCAAACTGAAGGAATACATGGAGCTGAACATCATACAGATAGCCCCATTGGCCTTCATGCGTGGACGTACGCTGAACGATGCGGTCGTCATCCTCGACGAAGCACAGAACACCACCACCGCCCAAATCAAGATGTTCCTTACCCGTATGGGCATGAACACCAAGATGATTGTAACAGGCGATATGACGCAGATTGACCTCCCCTCTTCACAAACCTCCGGCCTCGTACAAGCCCTGAAGATTCTGAAAGGAGTGAAAGGCATCAGCTTCATCGAACTGAACAAGAAAGATATTGTGCGACACAAGCTGGTAACACAGATTGTAGAAGCGTACGAAAAATATGAGAAAGAACAGAAAGCGGAAAAAGAGAAAAGAAAGGAGG
>NZ_FR883153.1:36320-36439 GCF_000435115.1 Bacteroides sp. CAG:633
AGGATATGAAACGATGCTTTTCTTTTCTAAAAGAATTTATAAACAAAGAAAGAGCTAATCAGAAATTAGAAGGACCAATTGCTCTTTTTGATGAAAACGTAAATATACAAGTTTGTGAT
>NZ_FR883154.1:0-2572 GCF_000435115.1 Bacteroides sp. CAG:633
CCTCCGGCCCCTCTCCCAAGGAGAGGGGAGGTAGGGGATGGATGATTCGATGTCGTAGGAAATAAATGGATAAGAATAATTGAATAGATAATAAAAACTATAAATAGAAAGCCGTAACCCCACCTCCCCTCTCCTTGGGAGAGGAGCTGGGGGTGAGGCCTGAAATGCCCATGATACTACACTATCTGAAAGTGGCTGCCCGCAGCCTGATGAAGTACAAGATGCAGAGCCTGATTTCGGCGCTCTGCCTGGCTGTCGGCATCGTATGCTTCAGTTATACCTACCTGTTTGTGGAGACGGTAGCTCCCACCGACTACCGTCCGCATTATGACCGCCGGCTGAACCTTTCGCTGGCAAATAACGGAGCCCTGTCTTCCAACGAAATCGCCCGTATGGAGGAAGAACTCCGTCATGCCGGCGTGGAAGACGTGGCGGCCTATACCAAAGGACTACATACGCAGGAAGTGACGTTTTTCGACGAGAAAGGTCAGGAGTTTCCCTTTCTGGTCCGCTATCGCAATGCCGATGCTGGTTATTTCGCCTATAACGGCATTTCGGTTACTGGCCCGGTGGAGGAACTGGGGCCTGCGGATGTCGTGCTGACCGAAGCCTTTGCCCGCAAGGCCTTCGGCGAGGACAACCCGGTAGGAATGACCTTACGCATAGCTAACGAGCAGTCGGGACAGCTGTACAAGGTAGTGGGCATAGCTATGGGCAGCGACCCGAACGTGGTTCCCGATTGTTATTTTCCGGTTATGGAACCGTCGGACAACCACATCCTGTATGCCAGTTGCTACCTGCCCGAGAAGATGGATCTGAACGGCTTCCACTCCCTGTTGGACAAGATAGCCTGGCCTGACCGGGAAGGTAATCCTGTGAAGTTGCATGCCGAACTGGAGAGCAGTCAGCACAGGCAGACCCTGCTGGCCAAGTTGCTGTTTTTGCTGGTCGTTTCCCTGGTCCTACTGTCGGGCCTCATCAACTTCCTGAAGTTCACCATACAGATGTTCTATAACCGCCAGCATGAACTGGCCTTGCGTAAGTGCCTTGGTTCCGATACCAAAGGCCTTTATGGCCTGCTTGCCTCGGAGGTGTTTCTGATGATGACGGTTGCCCTGCTTCTTTCGTTCCTGTTGACAGAATGGACATTTGGCTTGGCATACAGCCTGCTACCCATGGATGAAATTCCTGATATTCGTTTGCAGGACGTATATCTGACCCAACTGAAGGTCTATCTGGTTGTCGTTGCGGCTTGTCTGCTCATTGTCAGCTTCCCGCTGCGCAAACTACGCCAGGTCTCCCTGTATGCCTTCCTCCAACAGAGCCGAAAGAAACACACGTTCCGCAATACGATGATTGGTCTGCAACTGGTTATCTCCATGTTCTTTGCAGGTGGTGTCGTGCTGACCTGGCTCGCATCGAACGAATTACTGTTCGACAAGATGTACAATCCCTTGCCCGACGGGGAGCAGGAACGAATTGTGGTGCTTCCCCTAAAGACTCAATATTTAGAGAATAACATACAGCCTATTCTGTCGGAGGTACGCAAGATGCCCGAAGTGGAAGATATCATCAGTTATTGTATTTCTAACCCGATCAACTTCCATGTTTATACCGAATACGAACGCAAGGATAAGAGCATGGCCCGTATCGTCATGTCCAGTGGCAGTCCCCGTTACTTCCATTTCTTCCATATACCGATGCAGGGGAAGGTAATCCCCGATGATGCTTCAGGCGAGGTTTATGTAAGCGAAGCCTTCAAACGGCTGCTGGATGCCGACGGTAATACGGGAACGGTTCGTCTGGATAACAAGGATTATCGGATAGCAGGCGTTTACAAGGCATTGTTTAACGAGGTAGAACATCCGGAATACATGGGTTCTGTTTTTATGCCCAGTACCGATGCACAGCTCTATTATATAAAGGTAATCACAACGACCGACCTGACTGCCTTCTTAAAGCGGCTGGAAGACCTGTGTCGAGAATTTGTACCGTCTACTCTGCCTATTGATCTGATGGCGTTAAGCGAGTCCGATGAAGGTTTGAATATCATCAAGACTATGCGCGTGACCATGTCGGTATTGGCGGTTGTCAGCCTGCTGCTGGTGGTGCTCAGCATTTTCTCAGCCATTTCGATGGATACCGTTGCCCGCCTGAAGGAAGTAGCCATCCGCAAGATCAACGGCGCCACTCCGGGAAACATAGCCTGGATGTTCGGCAAGGTGTATATCCTGCTGTTTGCCTTCACCTTCCTGTTGGTCTATTCCCTGCTTTTCCTCTTCATGAAAACGGTGCTGGACCGTTATACCTTGGATTGCCTCTATCGTTGGGAATGGCCGCTACTGATGTTTGTTTTGGTAGGTGGTCTGATAACCGTTACCCTGGGAATGAAGATTTACCAGATAATGAAGATTAATCCGGCGGAGGTGGTGAAGAGGGAGTAGGGAAACTTACCTCCGGCCCTTCTCCCAAAGAAAGGGGAGGAAGAAATGAATACAAATTGTAAATGGACCATTAAGAACAGATAACAACAACCTAAAATGAAAGCCACAACCCAGCCTCCCCTCTCCCT
>NZ_FR883154.1:2634-3468 GCF_000435115.1 Bacteroides sp. CAG:633
ATGCTTATGATACTACATTACTTGACATTAGCCATCAGAAACCTGCTGAAATATCGCACGCAAAACGTTATTTCTATCATCGGACTGGCCGTGGGCCTGTTCAGTTTCTGCGTCTGCTTGTATTGCAGCCGTTATATTGAGTCAACCAATCACTGCTTCGACAACTACAAGCGGATTGTACTGGTTAGTTTGTACGATAGCGAACAGGACCATTATTTCTCCGGCACGCCCGCACCGCTCTGCGAGGACATGCGCGGCTGGGCAAAGGGGGTAGAGGCCCTTTCGTTCGTCTCCTATCCCCGCCAAATGCCCTTCGACATCGAGGTAAGGCCCGGCAAGACCTTACCCTACGAGTTGAAACGGATGGAGACGGACAGCCTCTATGCCCGCATCTTCACGCCCCACATCGTAGCCGGAAGCTGGGAGGGGGCCAGTCATACGCCCAACGCACTGGTGATGAGCCGTTCGACGGCCGTCCGCATCTTCGGCAGCGAGGCCGAAGCCATCGGAAAGACATGTGTCATGACCCGCCGGCTGCCCACTTCGCCATCGGCCACTCCCCACAACGGAGGCATCACCTATACCGTGCAGGCCGTCATGGACGACACGCCGCTCAACAATTCCCTCCACTTCATGGAAACGATGGACATGCTGGTGCTGAACGACAGCGAAGGCCTGCTGCAAAGCAACAGACGCCACGAGATGACGGGAGGCAACACATTTGCCCTGCTGGCACCCGATGCCGACATCCGTCAGTTGGAAGAGCAGTTCATGCAGAGCGACTACAGCTGGCGGCTGTACGACAGGGACTATGAAGCACAAGTATTTCCCATC
>NZ_FR883155.1:0-37182 GCF_000435115.1 Bacteroides sp. CAG:633
GTTGCCGATGGCCTGAAGCATGGGTTTATCATATTCGTCAATGAGGATGACCACGTTGCGCCCCGTAACCGTACTGATTTTTTCTATCATATAAGAAAAACGCTCCTCGGGCGAACGTTCCTTTTTTTCGTCACCGTAGACAGCTTCCCATTTTTCGAGGTGCTGATTCAGAATTTCATTGAGCGAAGAATGGTTCTCGTATTTCTTGGTATTGAGATCGAGATGCAGGATGGGGTATTCCGTCCATTCCGTCTCCAACGTTTCCATGGCAAGTCCTTCAAACAAATCCTTCCGTCCCTGGAAATATGCCTCTAAGGTAGAGATAAGCAGGCTCTTCCCGAACCGACGGGGGCGGCTCAGGAAATAGTATTTACCGCTTTCCACAAGTCTGTAGATTAAAGCCGTCTTGTCAATGTAGAGATAATTTCCCTTACGGATTTCTTCAAAGTTCTGTATGCCTACCGGATAGTTTCTTTTCATAATGCACTCGAATTAAATGTTAATCTTCTATCAACCATCCCTCTATCCCTCGCGTCTCCTTGCTGAAGTTCACACCTACCTTAAACAGTTTCCGCGGATCGGAGGCAAAGGGCAGGGCATACTGCTTGTCGTTAATCTGTTGCAGTGCTTCTTCGGCACTGCCGTCCAACTTGAACTCCATGACATAAACGTACTTATCCGTCTTTACCACCATGTCGATGCGTCCGTTGGAAGTGTGATATTCGGCTTGCGTATAGAAGCCCAGCAGTTTGAACACAATGAAAAGCACATTCTGGTAGTGCAGTTCCAGGTCGCGTGCCAGTTCGTAAGGGCTGTCGGCAAAGAAACTCTGAAGCCGTCTGAGGAAAGCATCCGCATCGCCCTGACGCACGTCCTTGACGAAACTCATAATTTCGAACGAGGGGTTGCCTGTTTCCAAATGAGCATAGCGGGGAAGTAGGAATTTGGTAAAGCCTTCTTCTACTTCTTTATTGGGAAAGCCTAAGTAATAGACTTGAAACTCGCGATCATACCCCTTGATGGTCAGGTAACCGCTTTGATACAGGATGGGCACCGGGATGGCTCGAACGACGGGTTGCCCGTCTCTAAGTGGGCGTAGCGAGGAAGTAGGAATTTGGTAAAGCCTTCTTCTACTTCTTTATTGGGGAATCCTAAGTAATAGACTTGAAACTCGCGATCGTAACCTTTGATAGTCAGGTAACCGCTTTGATACAGGATGGGCACCGGGTTGGTGTGCATCGTATCAATGCCTCCCAACGAGTCGGCGGAAGCCATTTCTTCGGTCAGGCGGTGCAGGTCGTAACGGCTGTGCTTCAGCAGTTCGACCAAGAAAGTGGGTGTACCGGTTTCGAACCAGTAGCTTCCGAACCGCATTTTGGCAAACGTATTGAGCAGGCTGAAGGGGTTGTAGATGTCTTCGCTCTCCTCTGCAAAGTGATAGCCGTCGTACATCTTTTTCAGTTCAGCTTTGGTTTCCTCTTCGGTCAGTTTGTTCTCTTTTCCCAGTTCGATGATGTCCTCTTGGAAGTTGGTGAACAGTTCTTCTTCTGTAATGCCGCACAGACTGGCAAATCGTTCGTCGATAGAGATGTCCATCAGGTTGTTCAGGTCGCTGAACACGCTCACCTTGCTGAACTTGGTTACTCCGGTCAGTAGGGCAAACTTGATGTAGCGGTCGCAACTCTTCATCACGCCGTAGAAGGCTTTCAGCGTGTTGCGGTAGTCGGTCAGCAACGCTTCGTTGCCGATGGCCTGAAGCATGGGTTTATCGTACTCGTCGATGAGGATGACTACGTTGCGCCCCCATTTCTCTGCCGCACGGCGTATCACTCCTTCAAAACGGGTGGCAAGAGAATATTCGTATTCATTGGCTCCATACTCATCTTCCCACATTTTCAGGTTCAGGGAAAGTTTGTTTTCCAGTGTTTGGGGTGTATCGTACTTTTCTGTATTGAGATCAAGGTGTAGAATGGGGTATTCGATCCATTCCTTTTCCAGTGTTTCCATGGCAAGTCCTTCGAAAAGTTCCTTTTTCCCCTGAAAGTATGCTTCCAGTGTCGAGATAAGCAGACTCTTTCCGAATCGGCGGGGGCGGCTCAGGAAATAGTATTTACCACTTTCCACAAGTTTGAAGACCTGTGCTGTCTTGTCAATATAGAAATAATTTTCTTTACGTATTTCTTCAAAGTTCTGTATGCCTACTGGATAGTTTCTTTTCATAATGCGTCAGGGTTTACTTGCCAATGAATCAGAGATAGTATCTGTTACAAAGATAACTATTTTTATGTCATGTACAAGCGGTATTCCTATTCTTCCTTTGTTCCTTCAAAAGTTCTGCAGGATAGTAGAGAAGTTGTGACAAATATTTATTCTGAATGTGGTTCGTTGCACTTCCTATTTGGATACTTATAAACCATCTTTTTCGCTTTGCATTTCGCAGGCTTTATATTACCTTTGTAGTAAAGTCAATATTTATGGATCCTTTACACAAAAAATTGATTTGCTTTCTGCTGATATTGGGAGGAATAGCTTTGTCTGGAGGTGCATTGTATGGCTTCTGGTCGTTGTATCATGCATACAGTACTCATGAACGTGTTGTCGGAGTGATTCAGAAAACCAGTACGGAGCGGGTACATCGTCATCGGAAAGTGAGGTTTGAACATGAAATGCTGATAAAATATTCCACGGACAAGTATGGCGATTGTTACGTTTCCAAGAAATATTATTGGCCTTTCAGGCAGGTGGGCGATGAAGTAACCGTGCTCTGTCGTCCGCAATATACGAATGATGTTCGGTTGCCGGGCGATGAATGCTGGATATGGGGCATAATATTGGCTTGTGGCTTGGTCTGTGTCGGTGGTGCTTGGGTAATGCTTCGTCCGCAAAAGCCAGGTGAAGAACAGAATTGTAACTGATGGTTCTTATTAATAAATGTATATGATGAAGAAAATGCTATTAAAAGCGGCTCTTCTGCTGCTATGCCTGGCGGTGGGAGTGCCTGCCATGGCTCAGTTTAATCTGAAAAAGGCGCTAAGTGGTGCAGCGAAGGCTGCAAAAGCCATTACCTTGACCGATGAGCAGATGACGGAATATGTCAAGGAGTACATTGAGTGGATGGACGAGCATAATCAGGTTTGCCCCGATGACAATCCGTATACTCAACGGTTGAAGAAACTGACGGAAGGTTTAGGCGATGCCGACGGTATTCCTTTGAACTTCAAAGTTTACTATGTGACCGATGTGAATGCTTTTGCTTGTGCCGATGGCAGTGTACGTGTCTTTTCTTCCCTGATGGATATTATGACCGATGAAGAATTGCTGGGAGTGATTGGTCACGAGATTGGTCACGTAGCCCATCGTGATTCGAAAAGCGGATTCCGCACTGCCTTACTCACTTCGGCTTTGAAAGACGGTATTTCTTCACAGGGAGGTAAAGTGGCTGCTTTGACCGATTCGCAGTTGGGTGATTTGAGCGAAGCGTTGGTCAACGCTACTTATTCGCAGAAGCAGGAGCGTGAAGCCGATGATTATGGTTATGAATTTCTGAAGAAGTCGGGCAAGAATCCGTGGTCGATGGCTTTGTCGTTTCGCAAGCTGAAGTCGTTGCAGGAAGAAGCCGGTGCACAGAAAACCAGTAAATTGAATCAATTGTTCTCTACTCATCCCGATCTTGACGAACGTATCAAGCGTATGGAAGAGCGTGCAACAAGCGAAGGTATCGAAAAACCTGCCGATGCGCAATAAGAGCTAAGCATACTTCGTAAAGAACTATAATAATAGAAAAATGGCACACAGACCGCTGGTCAGCGTTATCTGTGTGCCATTTTTTCGACTTAAAGCAGTTTCTGTGCTCTTTCCAGTGCTACGTTGATGTTCGGACAGATGTTTTCTTCACCAAGCAGTTCGTAGAATCCGGATTTTTCGAGCACCTTGTGTACCTTTTCGTTGACACCCGAGAGGACAATCGTTATCTTTTCCTTTTGTGACATGCGGCACAGGTTTTCCAGGTTGTGAATACCGGTTGAGTCAATGAACGGTACTTTACGCATTCGTATGACACGTACTTTGGGACGGTCGCCCATTTGTGCCATCATTTCCTCGAATTTAGTAGCAATGCCGAAGAAGTAAGGACCGTTGATTTCGTATACTTCTACTCCCTTGGGAATGATGAGATGCTCTTCATGAGTTGTAATATCCAATTCTTTGTTCGGATCGATTTCGTCCTTGATGACAGATATTTCCGTTGTTTCCATAACTCGGCGCATGAACAGTACACAGGCAATCACCAGACCGATTTCGATAGCTACGGTCAGGTCGAAGATGACTGTCAGGAAGAAAGTGATAAGCAGTACCGTCACGTCCGACTTGGGATTGCGCAGCAGTGCCTTGAATGTACGCCAGCCACTCATGTTGTACGATACGACTACCAGCACACCGGCCAGACATCCCATCGGAATGTATTGTGCCAGCGGCATCAGTAGCAACAGGATGAGCAGCAGCACTACAGCATGTACAATACCGGCAACAGGAGATTTACCGCCATTATTGATATTGGCCATTGTACGGGCAATGGCACCCGTTGCAGGAATACCTCCGAAAAGCGGAGTTACGATATTGGCAGCTCCCTGAGCTATAAGTTCCGTATTCGAGTCGTGTTTATCGCCAATCATACCGTCAGCTACTGTAGCTGAAAGCAGCGATTCGATGGCACCCAGTACGGCGATGGTTACTGCTACAGGGAACAGATTCTTCACAGCTTCCCAGTCCAGGGCAGGGATGGCAGCGTCAGGCAGTTCGGCACGGATGCTGAAGCGGTCGCCGATGGTATCAATGCAGTCGATGCCGCCGTACATTTTCATCAACCATACGGCTACAGTCACCACGATAATGGCAATCAGCGAACCAGGAATCTTTTTCGAGAACTTGGGTGTCAGCGCAATGATGGCGATACTGGCGATGCTGACCAATGTATTCCACCAGTTCACCGTGTCGAAGTGGCGGAAGTAAACCATCCACTTGCCAATGAAGTCGCCCGGCACCTTGTCGTCGCCGAATTGCAGACCGAATACGTCGGCTACCTGCGTGGTGAAGATAGTGACGGCGATACCGCTCGTGAAGCCCACAACGATGGGATAAGGAATAAATTTGATAACAGCTCCCAGCTTGAATGCACCCAATAACACCAGGATGACACCTGCCATCAGTGTAGCTACGATGAGGCCTGCTTCGCCGTATTGTTGGATAATGCCGTAAATAATCACAATGAATGCTCCCGTCGGTCCGCCTATCTGTACCTTGCTTCCGCCCAGCAACGAGATGATGAATCCGGCAATGATGGCTGTTACAATACCTTTTTCGGGTGATACGCCCGATGCGATACCAAAAGCAATGGCCAGCGGCAAGGCCACAATTCCTACAATGATACCGGCCATAAGGTCGGCCATGAACATTTCTTTAGAGTAATTTTTAAGAGCCGTGTAGAGTTTCGGCTTGAATTCGAACGCTTTCATTTTTCTGATTTGTAGAACTTTGTTTACCTATTGATGTTTGTTGTCATTTTGAAAAGAGGTTGCAAATTTAGGTAAAATAGACTAAAAACTTGCTAATGTGATATGCTTTTTTGCTGAAAACCCCTCAGTTCTTGTCGAATTGGGAGTAATTGGCCTGAAAAAAGTCGTTTTTGTGCTATTAAAAGTAAGTATTGGCTGATATATCTTCTATGATAATTGCCGTTCTTTGTATAAAGCCTTGTTGGGGATTGACAGAAGTCAGCAAACAGGTCGGAAATGTAGCATTTTAATCAAAACTTTGCAAATCTGTTGATCTTAGATTTGTATAATTAATGAATTACTAATGAAAAGAAGATTTATTTTAGCAAACGGTGTCCCTTTGTTATTTTTACTTGCTACAACAGCAAGTGCCGGCGACACAGATAAAGCCAAACAATTGGCATATTGGAGTTTCGAGAAAGTACAGCATCTGTCGGGTGATTCTGTTTCGCCTTCCGTGGTCGGGCAGCCGCTTACGTCGGATAAAGGAAAACCGGCCGAGCCGCAGCCTTACGTTTACGACGAAACCGGTAACAGTAATCTGATTCAGTGTAACGATTACATGCCTTCGCCAAATCTTTTTTCCGACGATGTGCCGGTTACCTCCATTGAAGGGCGTCCCAATACCCGTTCTCTTTTGTTGAAAGGACGCGAGTATGTAGTTCCTTTCAATCGTTCGTTACCGTTCTACGACATACAGCAGGCATGGAACATCAGTTTCAGTCTGAAGTGCAACCATCTGGGTACCGAGCAGGTTTATCTGTGTAAGGAAGGTACCAAAGGTTCCATTTATGCCGATATATCCATTGGCTTCGACCCGATGGAGCAACGCTTTTTCGTCCAGGTGGCCGATGTCGATGGTCATCCGCAACGTCTTGCCGCAGGCAGTCATGTAGAAGGCGGGCGATGGTACGATGTCTATGCCCGTGCCCGATACAATGAAAAGAAGAACGAAACAGTCTTGGAGTTTGGTGTCCGTCTTTCCGGAGGACAGAAGTATAGTGTTTCCACTCTTAAATATAAAGGCTTGGCTGTACGTCACAATGCCGGTATGTGGGTCATCGGACGTGGTTATCCGGGTGGGTTCCCCAACAGTCTTTCCGTACTCGACGGAGCTATTGACGAAGTTTCCATCTGTGGAGAAGAGAAACCGTTTAAGCCGGGACAGAATCCCTTGTTCCGCGATTCGTTTACGGGCGATCCGGCAGTCACCATCATTGGCGATAAAGCCTATGCTTATGTCGGAGCCGACAGAGCCGGTGCAGGTGGATGGTTCAACATGCCCGAATGGCTTTGCTACTCCTCTTCCGACATGAAGAACTGGACGGCACATGGTCCCGTATTGCGTGCTGCCGACTTCCCCGGTGCAAGTCCTTACGGAGCATGGGCTGCACAAGTGGTCGAGAAAGATGGCAAATACTACTATTATGTTACTCTGGACCGGAAAGACAATGGACAGCACATGATTTCCGTAGCCGTCAGTGATTCGCCTACGGGCCCCTTCAAGCCGGCTCGTAAGGATGGTACTCCGCTGATTACTGACGACATGACACCTGACTCGCACCGTCCCAATGCCGATATCGATCCGACTGTTTTGATCGACGATGACGGAACTCCCTGGATGGCATGGGGCAATGGCGACTGCTACATGGTGAAGCTGAAGAAGAATATGATCGAACTTGACGGTCCCGTCAAGAAAGTACCTTTCCGTAACTTTGCCGAAGGTCCTTGGTTGTTCAAGCGTGGTAACCTATATTATAATGTATATGCTGCCGATGCTCCCGGTGTACAGCCCGAGCAGATCTGTTATGCTACTGCCGAGAACATCGAAGGTCCGTGGACGTTCCGTGGCTACATTACCGGCCCGGCCAATCACGGTTTTACCATTCATCCTTCTGTTGTCGAGTTCAAGGGACAGTGGTATTTCTTCTACCACGACGGTTCTTATCCGCTGGACGGCACTCCGGGTGGTGACTGTCGCCGTCATGTGTGCGTAGAATATCTCTACTTCAATCCCGACGGCACCATTCAGCCCATTAAGCTGACTACCGAAGGTATCAGCGTAAAGCCTGCCCGGAAGTAATTCTGATAAATGCAACAGTCAAGTCCGCTTTTTAAAATGAAGTCAAGTAATAAAATTCTGTTATTGCTGTTATCGGCCCTGATGGCCGGTAATCTTAGCGCAAAGGGCATAGGGGACGATAAGTCCCGTGCCCTTTCGTTTCCGGTTGAAGATGTTGTGTTGCAACCCTCCTGGGTGCAGCAGCGCGAATCGTTGAACATCGCTTGGATGAAGTCGCTCGATGCCGACCGTCTGCTCCACAACTTCAGAGTCAATGCCGGGCTTCCTTCGTCGGCCGAACCGCTTGGCGGGTGGGAAGCACCGTACATCGGATTGCGCGGACATTTTGTAGGTCACTATCTGTCGGCGGCCTCTTCGGTGGTACGGAAGTATGGCGATTCGTTCCTGCACGACCGCCTCGACTACATGGTTGCCGAACTTGCCAAGTGCCAGTCGGCGTTAGGTGATGGTTACCTGTCCGCTTTTCCTGCCACTGACTTCGATGTGCTCGAAAAAGTTTTTGGTGGCGTATGGGCACCTTATTATACTTATCATAAAATCATGCAAGGTCTGCTCGATGTCTATCGCAACACCGGCAACCGACAGGCTTACGACATCTTGCTCGGGATGGCCGACTACGTAGACCGTCGCATGAGCCGGCTCGACGAGGCCACCATCTCCAAGATGCTCTACACTGTTCAGGCCAATCCTTCGAACGAGGCGGGTGCCATGAACGAAGTCCTTTACGAGCTTTATGCCATCTCGCACGACGAGAAGCACCTGAAGCTTGCCCGTATCTTCGACCGCGACTGGTTCCTCCGTCCCCTTGCTGCCAACGAAGACATTCTTTCCGGCTTGCACGCCAATACCCACCTCGTGCTGGTGAACGGCTTTGCCGAAGGTTACGACCGGACCGGCAATCCGCTGTACTACGATGCGGTGTCCAACTTCTGGGAGATGCTTCTCTCGGCCCATGCCTATGTCAACGGTTCGAGTAGTGGTCCGCGTCCCAATGCCACTACGCCCACTTCGCTCACTTCCGAACACTGGGGACTGCCGGGGCATCTGGGCAATACGCTCACCCGCGAGATAGCCGAAAGCTGTGTTTCGCACAACACCCAAAAGCTTACGGCACACCTGTTTACCTGGACCCGCAACCCGAAGTATGCTGATGCCTACATGAATACTTTCTACAATGCCGTGATGGCTCTTCAGAACCATGAGACCGGAGCCTGTGTCTATCATTTGCCTTTGGGCTCGCCGCGGCAGAAGAAGTACCTCGACAGTCAGGCCGACTTCAAGTGCTGCAACGGTTCCAGCATCGAAGCCTTTTCGCTGCTGAACAACAACATCTACTTCCATAGTGGTGATACGCTTTGGGTCAATCAGTATATTCCTACCTTGCTCAACTGGAAGGACCGTCGTGTCAGTCTGACCCAGACTGGCGACCTGCTTCGTGACCACAAGGCAGGCATCACGTTGTCCATGAAGAAGTCATCCAAGTTGGTTCTCCGCCTGTTCATTCCTTCCTGGAGCAAGCAGACAGCCATTTTCGTCAATGGTGAGCGAGCAGGTACGGGTACTCCCGGTTCCTTCTTCACCCTTCAGCGCAAGTGGAGCGACGGCGACCGCATCGAAATCCGTTTCGATTTCGGTTTCCGCATCGAGCCTATGCCCGACGACGACCGTACGATTGCCGTCTTCTACGGCCCCATGCTGCTGGCATTCCAGTCGCCCGATGAAATCTGGCTGAAAGGTTCGGCGTCCGACGTAGTTTCGGGGCTGAAAGTAACTGATGCGCAGAATCTCGTCTTTTCGCTCGACGACGGTGGCACCACGTATCGCCTGAAGCCTTTGTTTGAAGTTACCGACGAACCCTACAGCGTATATGTCCGGACCCGTAAACTGACGGAGTAAATGCCTCAAGAAGGGTGTATAAAAACTAAAAGTGACTGACATCTTGTTATTTTTAGGCACGGATTACGCGGAAAAACGCAGAGAAAGAAGAATAATCATCCGCGAAAATCTGTGTAATCCGTGCCTAAAAGGAAAGCAGTTCCTTAACTTAATATAGTATCTGGAGGGTGTGTCAAAACAGAAGTATCTGAAACTCTCCTCCTTCCCGAAGGAGGGGAGCCAGATACCATCACTTGGTTTTGACACAACCTCTTCAGATGATACATTTTTTTAGGAGTTAAAGCCGAGAGAATGAATATGAATAATGAAGAATTTCTGCAACTCATTAACCATTATCCATTAACCATTAACCATTACCATAAGTTCCATGATCAAGAAAACCTTATTTTTACTTTCTGCCCTGTGGATATTCCTGTCCGCAGCACAGGCACAGACCACCGCACCTGCTCCCTGCGGTCCGCTGCCTAACGAAAATCAGTTGCGTTGGCACGAAATGGAGTTCTATGCTTTCATCTACTTTGCCATCAACACCTTCACCGACCAGGAGTGGGGCGACGGTGGCAACACACCTCAGATGTTCAATCCCACCAATCTTGACTGCCGCCAGTGGGCACGTGTTTGCAAGGAAGCCGGCATGAAAGGCATCATCCTCACCGCCAAGCATCACGACGGTTTTTGCCTTTGGCCGACGAAGTACACCGAATATTCCGTCAAGAACTCGCCGTGGAAAGACGGCAAAGGCGACCTGGTTCGCGAACTTTCCGATGCCTGCAAGGAGTACGGGCTGAAGTTCGGTATCTACCTTTCGCCGTGGGACCGCAACCGTGCCGACTACGGCCAGCCCAGCTACATCACCTATTTCCGCAACCAGCTGAAGGAACTTCTCACCCAGTATGGTGATATTTTTGAAGTCTGGTTCGACGGTGCCAACGGTGGCTGGGGCTATTACGGCGGTGCACGCGAAAACCGCAACATCGACCGCTCCACCTATTACGATTGGGACAATACCATCAGCCTTATCCGCGAACTGCAACCGCAGGCCATCATCTGGAACGAGTGCGGTCCCGACATCCGCTGGTGTGGCAATGAAGGCGGTTCGGTGGGCGAGACCAACTGGAGTCTCTACAACTACAAGCAGTTTGTTCCCGGCGAACCCGACTTCAAACAGCTTCGCGTAGGTATCGAGGACGGCAAGCAGTGGATTCCTTCCGAAGTGAACGTTTCCATCCGTCCGGGCTGGTTCTACCACAAGTACGAGGATGCCAAGGTGAAGAAACTGCCTCAACTGCTCGACATCTTCTATAACTCCATCGGTCGTAACGGTACATGGCTGCTCAATTTCCCTATTGATAAGGAAGGCCGCATTCATGCCAACGACGAGCGTGCCGTGCTCGAACTGCGCAAGGCGCTCGACGAAGCCTTTGCCGACGATCTGGCCCGCAAAGCCAAAGCCGAAGCTGGCAACGTGCGCGGTGGCAGCAAAAAGTATGCTGCTTCCAAAGCCATCGACGGCAAGAAAGACACCTACTGGGCCACCGACGACGGCGTTACACAGTCCGACATCACCTTTACGTTTAAGAAACCTACTACGCTGAACCGCGTTCTGTTGCAAGAGTACATCCGTCTGGGACAGCGCGTCAAGTCATTCAAGGTCGAAGCCAACGTCGACGGACAGTGGCGCGAACTGGCCCGCGAGACCACCATCGGCTACAAACGCATCCTGCGCCTGCCCACTGTTACGGCTACGCAAGTCCGCATCTCCATCCTCGACGCCAAGGCATGTCCGCTCATCTCGAACATCGGCATCTACAATGCACCGCAGGTACTCACCGAACCGCAGATTGTCCGCCATCCCAATGGTGAAGTTATCATCCGTCCCGCCGACGGCGAGTCAGCAGTGTTCTATACCCTCGACGGCACCGATCCCACTACCCAGTCGCTCCGTTACACCGGTCCGTTCATGGCCGACGGCGTTGTCACCGTCAGTGCCGTTTCGGTCGATATGGCTACCGGCAAACAGAGTACAGTGAGCCGCGAAGAGTTCGGCGTGTCACACACGAAGTGGAAAGTGATAGCTGCCGATGCGAACGCCGCCCGTGTGATCGATGGTGAAGCCTGGCCCGGATGGCACCAGCGTGGCATGATGCCTGCCGACCTGGTTATCGACCTTGGTGAATCCCTCGAAATCAAAGGCTTCAGATACCTGCCCGACCAGAGCGACTATTTCCCGTCGGGCATCATCACCTTCTACGAGTTCTATGTTTCCGACAACGGCAGTGAGTGGAAGCTGGTCAGCGAAGGCGAGTTCTCCAACATCCGCAACAATCCTTCGTGGCAGATGAAAGAGTTTGCTCCCGTCAAGACCCGTTTCGTCAAGCTCCGTGCCTTGAACAATACGCAGGGCGATAAAGTGGCGGGTTATTCCGAATTCGACGTACTGATTTCCAAGTAATTCCGGGAGGCATTTCTTCGACACTTGTACGGCTCGTGAGCCACGCTTGCATTCCATTTGTGGGACGCTTGCACGGCTCGCGAGCCGTACTTGCATTACAGACGGGGTATTCAGGCAATACTCGTAGAGGGTACGGACAAAACTTACCAGCCCATCATCAATGTTGCCAGGCTGAAGTAGGTAGTTACGTCCGCCAAGTGGCACTTTGAGAACGAAAAGTGAAACATTCGAAATGAAGAATGGGTGAAAGATAGATACGCGGACAGCACAGATAGGACAGATTTACACGGATAAAAAGTAGAAAGAGGAAAATTGGGTTCACGCTTTCACCAGGAAACTTTCATTCTGGTATACAGCAAGATATGGTGAAAGATAACGTTTCACGCTGATTCAATTAAAAATCCGCGTTTCATCCGCTCATTCTGTGTTGTCCGTGTATCCATCTTTCATCGCAACCTACTCACTATCATCTGCTTACGGTGAAACTTTACCTCTAAACGCTTGGTTTCACCACAGATTGCGCCGATTTCACAGATTGCCTCCACTTATTCCTCTGTGTTTCTCTGTGCCCTCTGTGGTGAATCGTCTTCTTTTTTGTTGTGTCCGGTTGGCCTCAAAAGTTGTTTTTCCCTTATGAAATCAGGGATAAATGTGGGTAAAGTGTCCTTTTTACCCTTAAAAAGTACTTTTACCCCTATCGAAAGTATTTTTACCCCTATTCATTTGGTATAACATTATTTAATTTTGCATCGAAGAAACCATAATAATGTTAACCATTTAAAAATTACATTATGAGAATTAACGCTATCTTATTTTGTGTTTCCGTTCTTTTTTCACTAATGATAACCTCATGTAATGGAAAGGAGGAAATTGAGAAGTGGCCTGAAAAGGGCAACTATTACGATCCAAGCAAGCCGATTGCGATGGAATCGATGTCTCCCAATTGGGGGCGAATTAATAACAATTTTGTGATTACCGGTAATTTCCCGCTCGATTTGAGTAAAATCAAGGTCTTTTTTGGTGGCGTAGAAGCGGTATTGGTCAACTGCGACGGACGCGACCTGTATGGATTGGTGCCCAAGCAACCGGCGGGAGTGAAAGAAATCACTATGGAAGTAGACGGACAGACTTATACATTGGACAATTTTACGTTCAAGTATTATCTGACTGAATCAGTAACTACCGTAGTCGGTAAGTTTGGTGAAGTTGACCCGCACGTGACAGGTACGCTTGATGAGGCCCGTCTGAACAGTACATCCCATTTGGCAGCTGTGGCCGGACAGGATGGCGACAACCTGATTGTATCCTGCGGTGGTTGGGCCGACAAAATCTATCTGGTGTCGTTCGACGACAATATGATGGTTCAGCTTACCGGTATCGGTTACATGGGTAGTGTGGCTACCAACAATTCGCGCGACGGAGTTGCGATTGTTGCCCGTGGTGATGGACAGATTTACACCGCTAAACGTAGCGACGGATGGACGTTGAATGCTACCGGTATTACTTATCCGTTCGCCGGAGGTAACAATCAGGGTAACATGAGCTTTGCCGAAGACGACCGTTATGTTTACGTCATGGGTGCCGATGGCTTGCATCAGATTGACCTGGAAAACAAGGTGACTGAAATGATGTTCAATGTCAATCAGTTCCCCGCCGAATTTGCAGGTATCAACACATCACAATGGAGATATTACCTTACTTATAGCAAATATGACAAGGCTTTCTTCTGTTCTTATCCTGACAACAATGCTATTTTCAAATATTGGCAGGAAACGGATGGCAGCTGGAAAGTAGAGCGTTATGCAGGTTTCAAGGCCTCTTGGGAAGGCAACAACGTGACGGGCGACCGTCTGAACGACGCTGTGCTGAAGAATCCGTGTGGTATGTGTGTCAACAGCAAAGGCGAACTTTATGTAGTTCTGCAAGGTGCGCACTGCATTGTGAAGATTGTAGGCCGTGAGGTTTCTCTCGTAGCCGGTCATCCTAACCAGAGTGGTAGAGTGAACGGTACACCTACCGAGGCTTACTTCGACAATCCGCTCTGTATTGCTCTCGACGGTGAGGAAAACTTCTTTATTGGTGAAGACAATACAGGTGTAATACGTAAGATGACCATTGAATAACAAGCTTACACTACACCCGGGTTGAACACAAACTTATTATCAACATAACAATTAGTCAAAATGAAAATAAAACATATCATCATGTTCCTGGTAGCGTTGATCGCTTCGTATGGCGCGCTACATGCACAGGGGACCCTTTCAGCCTCCGGTACGGTGATGGACGAAAAGGGAGAGTTATTAATCGGTGTGACTATTTCGGTAAAGGAAAATCCTTCACTGGGTGCCATCACCGATGTGGACGGACACTTTAAATTAGGTGGTATCAAGAGTGGGCAAACGCTGCAAATCTCTTACATCGGTTACGAGACACAGACATTCAAAATAACAAAAAATATGAGCCAGATGCGGGTAGCGCTGAAAGAAAGCTCTACCATGGTGGACGAAGTCGTGATTACTTCTTCCGGTAAGGTACAGAAGAAGATCAACGTGACAGGTGCCGTCACCGGTGTCGAGGTGGCCCAACTGAAGGCGCCGGCAACTTCTGTCAGCAACATGCTGGGTGGCCGTGTGCCGGGTATCATCTCTGTCAACCGTAGTGGTGAGCCGGGTAACGACTTCTCCGAATTCTGGGTACGTGGTATCAGTACTTTCGGTGCCAGTTCCGGTGCCTTGGTGTTGATTGACGGTATCGAAGGCAACCTGAATACCCTCGACCCCGAGGACATCGAAAGCTTCTCTATCCTGAAGGATGCTTCCTCGACGGCTGTTTACGGTATCCGTGGTGCCAACGGTGTGGTATTGGTAACTACCAAGAAAGGTAAAGCCGGTAAGCTGGATATTAACGTCAAAATGAATGCCGGTTTGTCTTATTCTCCGCGTATGCCGGAGTATGTAGACGCCGCTACCTATGCCGAACTGGCCAACGAAGCTTCTGTTACTCGTGGTGGTTCTCCTATCTATTCCGATGTCGACTTAGCTTTGTTCCGGAGCCACATGGACCCCGACTTGCATCCCGACGTTAACTGGCGTGACGTTATTCTGAAAGACTATACCTGGAACCAGCAGTACTTCCTCAGTGCTTCGGGTGGTGGACAGGTGGCTCGTTACTATGTCAGTGCCGGTTTTACGACCAAGGACGCTCTGTTTAAACAAGACAAAGGATTGAACCAATATGATACAAACGTGAAGTATAACAAATTCAACTTCCGTGCCAATGTCGATGTGAACATTACCCCGACAACTACCCTCTCGCTGAACGAAGAAACCTATATTATTACGCAGAACTATCCGGGTTATGGTAACAACAGTTCACTGTTGTGGGAAGCCCAAGCCAACTTGACGCCGGTTACCGTACCTTTGATGTACACTACCGGTCAGGCACCTGGTTACGGTACTAATAAGAATACCATCAGTCCCTATGTATTGTTGAATATGACTGGTTACCAGAAATATTACTCTAACAATAACAAGATTACGATGACCTTGACTCAGGATTTAAAAGCCATTACACCAGGATTGTCTGTAACGGGATTGTTTAATTTCGATGGTAGTAGTGATATGACGCAAACTCGTGGAAAGCAGCCTGCTATTTATTATGCCAATGGACGTAATCGTGATGGATCGCTCAATTTGGAAAAAATTTCCGAAGCTGTTGAACCTTATTTTTCAGTAGGTACAAGTGCCTCTCGTAAGTATTACTTTGAGTTTAAAGTCAATTACGACCGCGTATTCAATAAGGTCCACCGTGTTGGCGCTCTTGTTAACGCTTATTGGCAGGATGAAATTTATTCTTGGTGGAATCAGCTGCTTAATGCCATCCCCAAGCGCTACAACAGTTATGCCAGCCGTTTCTCTTATTCGTACAACGATATTTATATGGCTGAATTTAATATGGGTTATACCGGTTCCGAGGCCTTCGAAAAAGGCAAGAAATTCGGATGGTTCCCTGCCGTATCGTTAGGTTGGTCGCCCACGCAGTATCAATGGTATCAAGATCGTAACTTCTTTGTCAATTATTTCAAGATCAGAGCTTCGTATGGTATCGTAGGTAACGATAGACTGTCAGATTCTTCTGTACGTTTCCCGTACCTGACATTGGTAGGAACAGGTGGTTCCGGTGTTTGGAACAATGGTTCCGGTTTGATTGAGACTCAGGTCGGTTCGAGCAACCTGCGTTGGGAGAAATCCAAGAAGTATAACTTGGGTATCGATATGCGTTTCTTCCACGAACGTTTCGACATGACGATCGATTTCTTTAAGGATTACCGTTCAGGTATTTATCAGCGTCGTGCAAGTGTGCCCGATGAAGTCGGTCTGCCTTCATTGCCTTGGGCCAATGTGGGCGAGATGAAGAGCTGGGGTGCCGATGGTCACATCTCTTATACCCAGCCGTTGGGAGACAACGACAAGTATTTGGTTGTACGTGCCAATTATACCCAGTCCATGAACGAAATTACCAATTTTGAGGAAGCCATCCAGCGTTATCCATATCAGACACAGGTCGGTTATCAGAGTGGTATCAATCGCGGTCTGATTGCTTTGGGACTTTTCAAGGATCAGGCGGACATCGACAACAGCCCAATCCAACAGTTCGGTACTTATATGCCGGGTGACATCAAGTATAAGGATGTGAACGGTGATGGTTATGTGAACGGTGAAGATGCTGTGCCTCTGAAGTATTCGTATGTACCGCAGATCCAGTACGGTTTTGCTACAGAATTCAACTGGAAGAATTTTAATCTCAGTGTTCTGTTCGAGGGTGTCAGCCGTGTTTCATATTTCCGTGGTGGCAATATGTATCAACCGTTCTCCGGTAGTAAAACTGGTAATGTGATTACTGCAGTTGCCGACCCTGCCAATCGTTGGATTTCCCGTGAAATCTCCGGTACGGCTGCAACCGAGAATCCGAATGCCATGTTCCCGCGTCTGTATTATGGCGGTAGCGGTAATAACAGTCAGAATTCTACGTTCTGGTTGGCCGACGGTTCTTACTTGCGTTTGAAGAACGTGCAAATCTCTTATTCGCTGAAGAACCGGTTCTTCTCGAAACTTGGTTTGCAAAAGGCTACTATTAGTCTGATAGGTGAAAACTTGGCTGTATGGTCGCCTGAAAAGATTCTCGATCCGTCTCAGGCAGGTGCTAATGGTACAGCTTACCCTATCCAGCGAATTTATACATTACAATTGAATCTCAACTTCTAAACATAGAAACAGAGCATTATGGTAAATCTTACTATCTATAAGAAAAAGTTTTGGCAGGTGGGCAAAGCTGCTTCCCTGGTTGCCTTTGCAGCTGCCAGCATGATGATGGGTTCTTGCGAGAACTACCTCGATATCGAGCAGTATGTCTACGACCAGACCACCCTCGACTCCATTTTCCTTTCGCGCGAAAGAACCGAACAATATATTAACGGTGCGGCATCCTTGTTGCCCGATGAATCTCCTCAGACGGGTAGTGAGTGGGGATATACGCCACCTCTTCCATCCGGTTTGGGCTCAGATGAAGCAATCATTTCTTTTGTATTGCCGGGTAATGCCATCCTTTATGATGAGGTAACCGAGTCTGATTGCAAATTTAATCCTTGGTCTACATGTTACCAGGGAATTCGTAGGGCAAACATTGTTCTGCAGAATATTGACCGTAATGAAGAGCTGAGCGAAATGGAAATGCGCGACTTTAGAGGTCGTGCCTATTTCCTGCGTGCTTACTTCTATTTCTATCTGATGCGTCTTTACGGTCCGGTAGTCATTGTACCTGACATTCCGATCGACACCGATGCCGAGGGTAGCGAAACTTCATTCCCGCGCTCAACGTACGATGAATGTGTAGCGAAAGTTTGTGCCGACCTGGATATGGCCATTGAATACTTGTCCGACAGCCGTATCGAGTCGTTGCAATACATTCCTACCCGTGGTGCGGCTATGGCGCTGAAAGCCCGTGTGCAGTTGTATGCTGCCAGTCCGCTGTTCAACGGCAATACCTATTATTCCGATTGGCAGACCGAGGAGGGTGAACACTTCATCTCTCAGGAAGTAGACAACAGCAAGTGGGGTAAGGCCGCTGCTTCATTCAAGCGTGTAATTGATACGAACAAATATGCTCTGCATACCGTAGACAAGATTGTGAATACGTTGGGTACAGGTACTTTGGAACTACCCAGCACGGTGTCTGATGCCAATTTCCCCGACGGTGCCGGCGATATTGATCCCTACAAGTCGTACAAGACCTTGTTCGATGGTACTTATCAACCTTATCAGGTGAAAGAATACATTTTGTATTATCCTAATCTTGTTTCAAGCAGCGGTTGGGGAAATGGTGATTATCGTTTGGTAATGCCTTCTAAGTTGGGTGGTAATGCTACTTTCAGTGTAACGTTGGATATGATTGACGAGTACCGTATGGCTGATGGTCGTTCCTTCAGCGAAGCGACTGATGCTGAAAAGTCTGGCAACCCCATTGGACAGGGTCTGACGTTCTCGTCCGATTATCAGGTGTCTGAGCAGTGTGCCCACCGCGACTGGAACCGCGAACCGCGTTTCTATGCTACTATTGGCTTCAATGCTTGTGTATGGCCCACTACTTCGCATCGCGATGCAGGTGCCGGAACTCGTAACTATGTGTGCGATTACTACAGCGGCGGTTCGGCTTCCGACCTGAATAACAGCGACTATCATAACCGTACAGGCTATACTTGCCGTAAATATGTGCATCAGGATGACTGTATTTTCTGGAACGGTTCGGTTAAGGCCAAGACTTTCCCAGTGATCCGTTATGCTGAAGTGTTACTGGGTTACGTGGAAGCAATGAACGAAATGGATGGTTCGTACACCGACGAGGCTACCGGTATCACCGTATCGCGCAACGTGGACGAAATGGTGAAATACTTCAACATGATCCGTTACCGTGCCGGACAGCCGGGCATTACGGCTGCCGATGCCCAAGATCGTGACAACATGCGCAAGATCATCAAGCACGAGTACCAGATAGAGTTTGCCTTCGAGGGACACCGCTACTGGGATCTGCGCCGTTGGAAGGACGCTAACGATGCTTACAACAAGCCGGTAAGAGGCCTCGACGTCAGCGCAACCTCGGCTCAGCGCACTCAGTTCTATACCGAGCGTGTATGGAGCACCGAGAAGACCATGAACCGCGTCTTCAACAACAAAATGTACCTGTGGCCTTTGGAGAGAAACGTGCTGCAAAGAAACGGTAAGTTAGTACAGAATCCGGGTTGGTAATTAACAATATTAATAGTGTGACAAATTCAGATAATTAGATATGAAAAAATTGGCTTTTTTATCGGCTGTGCTGTTAGCAGCAAGCATGGTCGGATGCGACAATAGAATACCTTTGGAGGAAGAACAATATCCGAGATCGGTATATTTGGTGGGTGCCGGTGAAACGATGATCAACCGCGACCTGAACATCGGTTACGATGTTGACACCATTTATGCGTCGGTGGCGGTGAGCGGTTCGCTTTCCACACCGAGCGATGTGGTAGCTACCATTGTTGAATCGCCCGAGAGCGTAGATGCCTATAACAACAAGGAACTGGGTTCCGACGATATCCATTACCGCAATCCGGGGGCAGGAATTTATTCCTTCCCTCAGGAGAACGTAGTAGTGAAGAAAGGGGAGGTATATGGTACCTATCCCATTCTGATCGATCCATCTACCTTGCACATTGACTCGCTCTACATGATTGCCCTGAAGTTGGAATCGGTTTCGCAGTTTGCCAAGTCTGAGGAAGATACTGTGGTGAAGATTCGTCTGAATCTGATGAACAAGTATTCCGGACTGTACTACATGGACGGTGTCATCAAGCCCTTGGACAATCTGAAGGACTCTACCATCTACAAGACCAACCGTAATGCACAGGCTGTGATTGATGGAAACACGGTACGTGTTTATCACCAGAAAAATGAGTGGTCGAAGGGTGCTACGGATTATCGTCCGGGTTATTGCTTCAACATCACGGTGAACGAGGACAATTCGTTGACTCTGAAACCGTGGGATAAGTTCGACCTGATAGAAGGTGGTGGTACGTACTACGAAGATATGGAAGTGTACGACCTGTGGTATAAGTTCAGAGACGAAGGCCGGGAATGGATAACCCGTGGTTTCCTCTACAAAGACCGTCAGGGTGACGATGAGTTGCGCGAGATTACCGACTGGATGGAAGAGCATCGCGTATACGATAATTGATTGATATAGGAGACAGGTATTAGTTATTATATTCTTTATTACCCTTTTTTTAAGATGAAGACAATCGTATCTGCATTATTTCTGGTATTTGTGTTTGTGACGAATGTAAGTGCCTGGCAAATAGTGCCGGATACGATTGTTCGTCTTTTCGAAAAGGAGCTGTCCCACTTTCCGCAGGAGAAGATGAGCATACATACCGATCGGGGTGTGTATCTGGCTGGTGAGCGGGTGTGGTTCAGAGTGCATGTAGTGGATGCGCTGACAATGGTGCAGGCCAATGCAAGCCGTTACGTTTATGTAGAACTGACAGCTCCTACGGGGAGCCTGATAAAACGCATCAAGATACGGCCCGATGACAAAGGAAGTTTCGGCGGCTATCTGGACATTGATGAGGAGCAACCGGAGGGATATTACACCATCAGGGCCTATACACAGTTTATGCGGAACATCGGTGAAGATTATTTTGCGCACAAGTCGGTGTTTATCTCGACACCCGCTTCGCAGGAACTGAAGCCTCACGTAGTGATTACGGAGCATGGGAAAGACCTGAAAACCCGTATTTATTTTTCTAGTGAGATAGACAACACAGACACAATCGTACCACAGCAAGTACTCGTTTTTGCCGATGGTGACCCGGATGGAAAGGGGGATCATCTGAAATTCAGAAACGGAGTGGCTGAATATACATTCAAAGAAAAAGAAGTCAATACATCCCGAACATATCTGTTACAGACCATTTACAATAATAAGATAGCCGAACGTTATCTGTCGTTGCCTTTCGATGATAGCGATTTCAGTGTGACATTCTTCCCGGAAGGAGGAACGGCCGTTCTTTCTTCTCCATCCAAAATCGCCTTCAAGGCCATTGGTACCGACGGACTGTCGGTGGACGTGGAAGGCGAGGTGAAAGACGAGGAAGGGAATGTGTGCACTACTTTCCGCAGTACACACTTGGGAATGGGTAGTTTTACACTGAACTGTATGCCCGGTAAGCGGTATGTTGCCTATTGCAAGACCCGTGAAGGGGTAGAGAAGCAGTTTGAACTGCCTGCCGCTTCGGAGCAGGCCATTGCCGTCAATACACTGTGGCGCAACGACGTGTTGCGTGTCAGCCTGAACCGTTTGCCTCTCAATGCAAATCGGCAGGACCTGACGCTGGTGGCTCAGTTGCGCGGGCCGGTGCTTTATGCCCACAGTTGCGCGGGCTGGTGCTTTATGCCCAGCCGTGGGACAACAGTCGCAGCTACATCGACTTTGAAAGAGATTTTTTCCCGGCAGGCATTGTACACTTTATCCTGATAGACGAGAATCGAAACATTCTGAGCGAACGTCTGGTGTTTTCGCGGCAGGACAATGCAGTGGCAGCCGTAACACTGAATCCTGATCAACTCGGTTATACTCCGCGCCAGAAGGTGGCACTTGACCTGACCTTGAAAGATGTGTATGGTAATCCGTTGGAAGGTAACTTTTCGATGTCGGTAGTGGACAAGGCGGACGTACAACCTGACACAACGTCGAACATCGTTTCTACATTGCTGCTGACTTCAGAGCTGAAAGGCTATATCGAACAACCTGCCTGCTACTTGAAGAAAGACAGGAAAACCGAATACAACCTGGACTTGCTGATGATGACGCAGGGATGGCGCCGATACAATGTACCGGAAATCCTGAAAGGACATACGACGGAAACACTTCCCTATCCGGTGGAACTGGGCGACGTGGTGACCGGAAAAGCAGAAGGATACTTCTCGGCTTTGAAGGATGCCAATATATCGTTGATTGCCCTGAACGATTCGGTGATAGGAACGGAGGTAACCAAGCCGAATGAGGAAGGAACGTTCCGTTTTGACCGGCTGGAATATCCTGAAAATACAAAATACATTATACAGGCTTTGAAGAAAAAGGGATCGCGTAACCTGTTTATCACGCTGGATTCGTGCAGGGCATTTCCGCAGCCTGACCTGAAGTTTCTGGTTCCGCGTCAGAAATTGGAAGTGGAGCACAACTATGTGCAGAAGATGGATATGAAGTATACCCTTGAGAATGGCATGCGGGTCTATAACCTGTCGGAAGTACTGATTACCGCCCGAAGAAAACCGGAAGTGGCAACCACTTCGCCTTACTATTCTGTTTCGACTTCGAAGGTTCTTACGGCGGAGGACGTCAAGAAAGGAAATTTTATTTCGGTGCTCGACATGGTACGTCGGTTGCCCGGACTGACGGTGAGTGGTACTGATGAGGTGAAGTATAGGGGAGGGACTCCGATGGTGCTGCTTGATAACATTCCCGAAGAGAATTTTGACTTCGACAGGTTGGATGTAGACAATGTCTCGGACATGTTCTTTTCGCCTCCTGCTACCGTAGGTCCCGTTTTCGGGGCACGTGCCCAGGCAGGAGCCATTGTCATTACGACCAAGAAAGGGTTTGTCGAGAAGAATAGGTTGAACAAGAACATGGGGATTGTGACGCCGCTGGGTTATCAGCAGGAGGTAGAGTTCTACTCGCCGGTGTATGATACGAAGGAGAAGCTGGAGTCGCGTTCGCGTGATTTGCGTTCGACCATCTATTGGAATCCGTCGGTAGTGGCTGATGCTGAAGGCAGGGCACATGTGGAATTTTATGCGGCCGATTCGCCCGTCGACTACCGGGTGGTAGTGGAAGGTGTGTGCAAGAACGGTATGATTATCTCTTCCAGTTCGTCGATGCTTCCTGAGTAACTGTTAAACCTTGACAACAGCATACGGATATTATATTCCCCAGTTAGGAAATGGAAGTTCCCTAACTGGGGAATTGTTTTTTCCTAACTAGGAAATTACTTTTTCCTAACTGGGAAAAAAATAGTATACTGGAGACGTGTGTCTTTCCTGATTTAACGAGACGCTTTTTTATTTTATAAACTATAATAGTAGACATTTTGTCTTTGATATTGTTCCGTTGACTTCAGTATCAGTGCATATCGATTGCGTGCATTCTGAAGTCTTGCGGAGTGATACCGGTCTCCCTTTTGAATATGCTGATGAAGTGTGAACAGTCGTCGTATCCCAGCTCTGCAGCCACATCTCTGATGGATATGTCCTTGATAGTAAGCATTTGCTGTGCTCTTTCTATTTTCCGCTGTATGATGTAATGGGTTGGAAGGGTTTTCATTTTCTCCTTGAACAGGCGGGTGAAATAGCCTTTGCACAGACAGGCTTCTTTAGCAAGGTCTTCGACACTGATCTTCTTGTCCAGGTTCTTCTGTATCATGATCAGCGTCTTTTTGATGCGGTTGTCGATATCGTCCTCTTTGGGCTTGGCTTCCTTCATAAATTTGGCGATGAGCTGGAACAGGATGCCCCTTGATTCCAGTTTCAGAGTAATATCCCGCTGTTCGTTGCGTGTGATATATTCGGATAAAGTCAGGTCGTTGTCGTATGATCTGGGATCGGATTTGGGTAATGCCATGGAAGGATTCAGTTCGCATAACCGTTTTACCAGTTCCAGGTCGATGGATTCTCCTTTAATTTCGACGGGAAAATTGTAGTCGTCCATGAAACTTGACTCAAATTCCAGTTTCTCGTATATATGTATATAATAATGTTCGAAATGTTCCTCGCAGCTATAGCTGTGCAGGGTAAATGACGGAATCATGTACATGTGGTCTGGTTTGAGCTGATACTCTCCGGAAGGCAGAATGATTTTGGCATGTCCTTTGGTTACATAATAGATTCGTGTGAAAGGACTGGTGACATTTTGCCAGTTCCAGTCGGCATTGTGAATGGCCAATCCGACGTTGAGCGTCAATGGATGGAAAATATCAATCTTTTTCATGGTATAAATTATTGGTTTAAGTGATATCACAAAATTAAGGGTTTGGAGGTTGTTTGCCTCATAATAGTGTAACAAAAACCTTTGACTACGTAACATCATGGCAAAAAAAAATAATATACTGTTAATGGAAGTAAAAACGTGGCCTTTAAATCATGAATGAAGGGGTAAAAAAGTGTTTTAGTAGAGTGAATGTATCAGATAATACATTGCTTGTCATGGATGGATTTTTACGGCAAAATTGGATTGTTTTGACAAGATTCGTTATCCGTTTTTCAGCTGAATGCAGGATGTATTTTCTAAAAATTCCCTTTGGACTTGCGGAAGCTGATGCGGGTTTCGGGCAGGGACAATGCAATGCTTGGTTTAGATCGTCAGACAGGATCTCCGGCATTGCTAAAGATGTGCTTCGGGCTTACATTATCCTTAAATCTCCTTAACAGAATCCCTGTAAATCACTTTTTATTTGTTATTTTGCACCAAATTTAGGTGTATTGCAGCCTGACGGTTCGGGATGCATCGTTATTTGGTAGAACGTTCGATGAATAAACTCACTATAAAATCTTGTCCGGTATGCGGCAGCACACAGTTGGAACGTGCGTTGACATGCGTTGACCATTACGCTTCGGGCGAGGTATTCCACTTATGTCGTTGCCAGAATTGCGGTTTTCTGCTGACACAGGATTTTCCTGTTGAGGCGGAGATAGGCCGTTATTATGAAACTCCGGACTATATTTCGCATTCTGATACCCGGAAAGGGGCGATGAACTCGGTTTATCACTGGGTGCGCAGTTACATGCTGAAGCGTAAGGCGAGACTGGTGATGCACGAAGCACACCGGCGGGAAGGGCGATTGCTGGATATAGGTACCGGTACCGGTTACTTTGCCGACACCATGCGCCGTCAGGGCTGGCAGGTGGAAGCGGTAGAGAAGAACGAGGGAGCACGGAAGTTTGCTAAAGAACATTTTAATCTGGATGTAAAGCCTGATACGGCTTTATCGGACTACGAACCCGCTTCGTTCGATGTGATTACGCTGTGGCATGTGATGGAGCATCTGGAGCACCTGAACGAGACGTGGGAACGGCTGTATTCGTTGCTGACAGAGAAGGGAGTGCTGATTGTGGCTGTGCCTAACTGTTCGTCGTACGATGCGCAGAAGTACGGCGCTTATTGGGCTGCTTACGATGTGCCCCGTCATTTGTGGCATTTTACGCCTTCTACGATTCATCAGCTGGCTGCCAATCATGGCTTTATCATGGCCGAAAGACATCCTATGCCTTTTGATGCTTTTTATGTGTCGATGCTTACCGAGAAACATATGCGTCATTCGTGTGCATTTCTGCGTGGAATGTTTACGGGTACGTTGGCGTGGTTCAGTTCGCTGGTCAGGAAGGAGCGGAGCAGTTCGATGATTTATGTGTTCCGGAAGAAAAAAGAGACGGACAGATGATGCGGACAGTATAAAAAGAAAGGAAACAGGAGAATGGCAGGTAAATCTAAAAATAATTTGGTTTCGGGCTTCGACATGCAGTTTGTCACGTCGAGCATCAGCACGACGCTGGTCTTGCTGTTGCTGGGGCTGGTTGTGTTTTTCGTATTGGCTGCCCATAATCTTTCGGTATACGTGAAGGAAAACATCAGTTTTTCTATTCTTATCAGTGACGAGATGAAGGAAGCGGATATCCTGAAACTTCAGAAGCGCCTTGATAAAGAGGCATTTGTGAAGGAAACGGAATATATCTCGAAAAAGCAGGCACTTCGCGAACAGACTGAGGCAATGGGGACTGATCCTGAAGAATTTTTGGGTTATAATCCTTTTACTGCTTCTATTGAGATAAAACTGCATTCCGATTATGCCAATTCGGACAGCATTGCCAAGATAGAGAAACTGATAAAGAAGAACTCCAATATTCAGGAAGTTCTGTATCAGAAGGAGCTGATTGATGCCGTGAATGATAACATACGGAATATCAGTCTGTTGTTGCTCGGACTGGCAGCTATACTGGCTCTTATATCGTTTGCCCTTATCAACAATACCATCCGTCTGGCTATCTATTCCAAACGTTTTCTGATTCATACCATGAAGCTGGTAGGTGCCAGCTGGGGCTTTATCAGGCGTCCTTTCCTGCGGCGTAACTTCTGGATAGGTGTGCTGGCGGCATTTGTAGCAGATTGTATTCTGTGGGCGGCTGCTTACTGGCTGGTGTCGTACGAACCGGAACTGATCAGGGTGGTTACGCCCGATGTAATGATGCTGGTATCGGCTGCAGTATTGTTGTTTGGGGTGCTGATAACTTATTTGTGTGCCTTGTTGTCCATCAACAAATACCTGAGGATGAAGGCAGGCACGTTGTATCAGATATAGTTTGTGAATTTTTAAGTTTGTGAGTTTTTTAGTTTTTAAGTTGATGTTAAAGCAATAACTCGCAAACTGATGAACTTACAAACTCATAAACTTACAAACTTAGAAACCTAATAATAAATAAAAGAAATGGATAAACGGAAATTTGCTTTCGATAAAACTAATTTCATCTTGCTGGCTATCGGTATGCTGGTGGTGATTGTGGGTTTTATCCTGATGACCGGTCCTTCGTCTACACCGACGAACTTCGAACCGGACATTTTCAGTGTGAGACGGATTAAGGTAGCTCCAGTAGTGTGTCTGCTGGGCTTTGTGTTTATGATATATGCAGTGCTTCGCTCCCCCAAGGATAAGGGTGTGTCGCAGGAGAAAGATCATCTGACTGAATGAGCTATATGGGAGATTTGACTATATGGGAGGCAATCGTTATTGCCATTGTGGAAGGACTGACGGAATTCTTGCCTGTTTCTTCTACAGGACACATGATTATAACCCAGAATATGTTGGGAGTGGAAAGTACTGAGTTTGTCAAAGCTTTTACGGTAATTATACAATTTGGGGCTATCCTCTCGGTCGTGTGCCTGTATTGGAAGCGTTTTTTCCGTCTGAATCATACACCTGCTCCTCAAGGAGCATCATCTTTGCGTCGTTTGCTACATAAGTTCGATTTTTATTGGAAACTGCTTGTTGCCTTTATACCGGCTGCTTTACTGGGCTTTTTGTTCAGCGACAAAATAGATGCGTTGCTCGAAAGTGTGGTGGTGGTGGCCGTGATGCTTGTGATAGGTGGTATCTTCATGCTGTTTTGCGACCGTATTTTCTCCAAAGGAAGCGAGCAGACGGAGCTGACGGAAAAGCGTGCTTTCCTCATCGGTCTGTTTCAATGTATAGCTATGATACCCGGAGTTTCCCGTTCGATGGCTACGATTGTAGGCGGTATGGCTCAGAAACTTACACGCAAAGCTGCAGCAGAGTTTTCCTTCTTCCTGGCTGTCCCTACCATGTTTGCGGCTACGGCTTATAAGGTTTTGAAACTGTTTTTGGAAGGTGGAACAGAGATTGTTGTCAACAACCTGCCTGCCTTGCTTGTAGGCAACGTGGTTGCGTTTGTGGTGGCATTGCTGGCTATCAAGTTCTTTATTAGTTTTGTAACGAAATATGGATTCAAGGCTTTTGGTTGGTATCGCATTGTTGTAGGGGGAGGTATTTTGGTTATGTTGTTGTGCGGGTACTCACTGGAAGTGTTATAAGGAGCAATGATGGATTTTAAAGAAGGAGAAGTATTATATTTCAATAAGCCGTTGGGCTGGACTTCGTTCAAGGTAGTGGGTCATGCACGGTACCACATTTGCCGGAGGCTGGGTATAAAGAAGCTGAAGGTAGGCCATGCCGGAACGCTCGACCCTCTTGCTACGGGCGTGATGATTGTCTGTACGGGTAAAGCGACAAAACGCATCGAAGAGTTTCAATATCATACGAAAGAGTATATTGCTACCATTCGGTTGGGAGCTACGACTCCTTCTTATGACCTGGAACATGAGATTGATGCTACTTACCCTACCGAACACATTACGAAAGAACTGGTGGAGGAGACGCTGAAAAAGTTTGTAGGCGAAATACAACAGGTGCCGCCAGCCTTTTCGGCCTGTATGGTAAACGGTACACGGGCTTACGACCTTGCCCGCAAGGGGAAAGAAGTGGAACTGAAGCCCAAATTGCTGGTGATTGATGAAATAGAACTGTTGGAATGCAACCTGCCCGAAATAAAAGTACGGGTCGTGTGCAGCAAAGGAACATATATCCGTGCCTTGGCACGTGATATAGGAGAGGCCCTGAACAGCGGGGCGCACCTGACGGCATTGCAGCGTACCCGTGTGGGCGATGTGCGTATCGAAGACTGCCTGGATCCGCTGGATTTCAGACAGTGGATAGACCAGCAGGAGATTTCTTCATCAGACGAAGCGGTGCAGCAGGATGGAGCTCCGGCTGCGGAAAAGAATATTCAATAAACCTCATATAAAAAAGGAAAGATATGAAACTGTCGCAATTTAAATTCAAACTTCCCGAAGAGAAGATTGCTTTGCATCCGACAAAGTATAGAGACGAGTCGCGCCTGATGGTGCTTCACAAAAAGACGGGTAAAATTGAACATCGTATGTTCAAGGATATTCTGGACTATTTTGACGACAAGGATGTGTTTATCTTCAACGACACAAAGGTGTTTCCTGCCCGCCTGTATGGCAACAAGGAAAAGACCGGTGCACGTATCGAGGTGTTTCTGTTGCGCGAACTGAACGAAGAATTGCGTTTGTGGGACGTACTGGTCGATCCTGCCCGCAAAATCCGTATCGGTAATAAACTTTATTTTGGTGATGATGATTCGATGGTGGCCGAAGTGATTGACAATACCACTTCGCGTGGCCGTACGCTTCGTTTCCTTTACGACGGACCTCATGATGAGTTCAAGAAGGCATTGTATGCGTTGGGCGAGACGCCGCTGCCACACAGCATCATCAACCGTCCGGTAGAGCCGGAAGACGCTGAACGGTTCCAGTCTATTTTTGCACGGAACGAGGGAGCCGTTACCGCCCCTACCGCTAATCTGCACTTCAGCCGTGAGCTGATGAAACGTATGGAAATCAAGGGTATCGATTTTGCCTTCATCACGCTTCATGCCGGTTTGGGCAACTTCCGTGATATAGACGTGGAAGACCTGACCAAGCACAAGACCGATTCCGAGCAGATGATCGTAAACGAAGAAGCCGTACGTATTGTGAACCATGCCAAAGACCTGAACAAGCAGGTATGTGCGGTGGGAACAACCGTGATGCGTGCCATTGAGAGCACGGTAAGTACGGACGGACACCTGAAGGAGTACGACGGATGGACCAACAAGTTCATCTTCCCGCCATACGACTTTACGGTGGCTACCTCTATGGTTTCCAACTTCCACATGCCGCTTTCTACACTGCTGATGATTGTGGCTGCTTTCGGAGGCTACGAGCAGGTGATGGAAGCTTACGATGTGGCATTGAAAGAAGATTATCGTTTCGGTACTTACGGCGATGCGATGCTGATAACCGACAGATAACTTTTAAATGAAGAATGAAGAACGAAGAATGAAGACTATACCTTTGTGTAGAAAATCAAAAGGGGGGGTGAGCGAAGCTGATGAAGAAGGATTAGACGTTTTCGGTGAAGGCCGGGATGAATCTATGTCCGGTGCTGCAGCCGAACCGCAAGCAAATTCTTCATTCTTCATTCCTCATTCTTCATTTACCTATTATCTGGGCTTGGGTACTAATTTAGGAGACAAACGACAGAATCTGCAACGGGCGGTAGAACTGATAGGCGAACGGATAGGAGAGGTGGTTTCCTTGTCCTCCTTTTATGTGACAGCTCCGTGGGGATTTTCTTCGGAAAACAGTTTTCTGAATGCAGCGGTTTGTGTAAGGACCGGACTGCCTCCTTTGGAAGTATTGCAAGTGACCCAGAGATTGGAACAAGAGCTGGGGCGTACACACAAATCTGTGGATGGAGTATATTCCGACCGCCTGATAGACATCGACTTGCTGCTTTGCTTCGATGCTGACGGTACTCTTGTTCGTATACAGACTCCGCAACTGGTAATTCCTCATCCACTGATGCAGGAACGGGAGTTCGTGATGAATCCTTTGCGGGAGATTGCACCGGAAGTGGTGCGGCAATTACCTTTTTCTGAATGAATCTCTACCATTTTAATCTATATTTTTATGAAAAAACTTATTTGTATTTGCTTGCTTTTGGCGGCCTTTATAGGGGTAAAAGCGCAGGAGAGCGATGAATTTACCGTATTGCAATGGAACATCTGGCAGGAAGGTACAAAAGTGAAGGGTGGCTATGATGCCATTGTGAACGAAATCGTTCGTCTGAAACCCGATTTTGTGACTTTCAGCGAAGTGCGGAATTACAATAATACGCGTTTCTGCGACCGTATTGTAGAGTCATTGCGCCAAAAGGGTGAAACGTATTATTCCTTTTACAGTTACGACTCCGGGCTGTTGAGTCGCCATCCGATAACCGATTCTCTTACGGTATTCCCCGAAAAAGACGATCATGGCAGTATTTATAAGATGACGAGTCGTGTGAAAGGGCACAAAATTGCCGTTTATACGGCGCATCTTGACTATCTGAGTGACGCATACTACAATGTTCGTGGTTATGACGGTTCTACCTGGAAGAAGATTCCTGTGCCGCAGACGGTTCTTGAAGTGCTGCAACTGAACGATGCTTCGCAGCGCGACGATGCCATCCGTTGCTTTATTGCCGAGGCGCGTAAGGACATTGCCGAAGGCACCATTGTGATATTGGGAGGCGACTTCAACGAACCTTCGCATCTGGACTGGATACGCGAGACCAAGGACCTGTACGACCATAACGGGCTGATTGTCCCCTGGACGGTGCCTTTGCTGCTCGACAATGCAGGCTTTGTGGATACTTACCGTACGCTTTATCCGGATGTATTGAAATATCCCGGCTTTACTTTCCCTATTGATAATCCGCTGGTACCCGTAGAACAGTTGACCTGGGCGCCGGAAGCTGACGAGCGCGACCGCATTGATTACGTCTTCTACTATCCTCATCCGGCTATCAGCCTGAAGGATGCCGTGATTTTTGGTCCGAAAGGAAGCATCGTCAACAGCAAACGTGTTCCGAATGAATCGGATGACAAATATCTGCTGCCGGAAGGCGTGTGGCCGACCGATCATAAAGGGGTGCTGGTGATGTTCGGCATCCGTTGACAGTTTTTTTTGAAAAAAAGTATTTATTGTTTTTTATATAGTAGTTTTGTGTTATCTTTGTTGGAGAGAGCACAGATTTATTTTGATATTGGCAAGAGTCCGGAGGTAAGTGGGCTTTTGTGGGCAGGAGATCTGATTTGAGATTGTTGGAAGAATACTATTAAAAACAATAAATCATGAAAAACATTGGCTGTTTCGTTTTATGGATCGTATTGTTGGTGTTTGGGTATACTTCTTCAGTTTATGCCATTGAACCAAACTTGAAGTACGGTAAACCTTCGAAAGAAGAGTTGTCAATGGATGTGTACGAGAAAGATACTACGGCCTCGGCTGTTTGTTTGATTCGGGAAGGAAAGACTTACTTTACGTATAAGGATGGATTCACGCTGAGTACAGAGTATTGGGTACGCATCAAGATTCTGAAGCAGGAAGGTGTGAAATATGCGGATGTAATGATACCGTATTATGCACCTGATGAAAAGGGAAAAGAGCAGGATGTGTTGCTGGATCTGGAAGGCTGTGCTTACAACCTGGAGAATGGAAAAGTTACGAAAAGCCGGTTGAAGAAAGACATTGTTTCGGATGAACGTATCAATCAGACGTATAAAGTACGGAAGTTTTCGCTGCCGAACGTACGGAAAGGTACGGTAATAGAGTATAGTTATAAAGTGAATTCGACGTATTTCTCGCAGATTGAAAACTGGGTGATGCAGGAAGAAATTCCTGTAGTACATAATAAGTATGAAGTGACGGTTCCGAGTGTTCTGGTCTATAATATAGAGTTTCGTGGAAAGAAGTATATTCATGTAGATCGTGAGGAAGCTTCGATAACGGCTACCTCTGTGCTGGAAAGTGGTCCCAGTAGGGTGGCACGCAACTTCGGGATTAAGGCTGAAAGATATATACTGAGTGCGCACGACTTACCAGCCTTGGCACAGGATGAACCTTATTGCTGGTGTCCGGAGGATTATCGGGTACAGGCAAGTTTCGACTTGCAGGGGACTAATTATCCGGATGAAGGCTATAAAGCGCTCAGCAAGAATTGGACAGATGTGGATAAACTGTTGCTGAGTGATGAACATTTGGGATTCGGGCGCTGGTTAAGAATGCCCAATCCGTTTATTGATGAAACCAGAAGTGCGGTGGAAAAGCTGCAACAGGAAAAAGGAGATGCGTTGGATTTCGATACCAAGGTCAGAGCTGCTTTCGACTTGTTGAAGGAAAAGCTGGCCTGGAACGGAAAGTATGACCTTTACTGCGACAACATGGATAAAGTTGTCAAGAACAAAAGCGGTAATAATGCGGAGCTGAATTTTGTATTCATCAGTATTCTACGAGGATTTGGAATCAATGCTTATCCCGTTGTTATCAGCCGGCGTTCGATGGGTATGTTGCCGGTCAACTTTCCGACCTATCAGAAGCTTAATACATTTGTGGTGGCTGTTTATGATACTAAGAAGCAACGCTTTGTGTATCTGGACAGTTCGATGACGCTACCGGTATTTAATGTACTTCCTTGTGAATTGTTGGTAGAGAAAGGACGTCTGTTAGCTCCGAATGTACCCGAAGAAAAGCGTTGGGTAGACCTGATGCAGGTGGCGAAGAATCTGTTGACTATCCGAACAACAGCAGAGGTAGTTGAGGGAAGCATCAAAGGACACAGGCAGGTGACTATGCAGGGGCAATACGGACTGGAATATCGTTGGAAGAAACAGCGTGGTGAGGCTGTGCCGTGGCTGGACGATGGGCACGTAGTGCTTAGCAACGTCGAAGTCAGGGAGCCGGAAACACGCTTTGGAGCCTTATTGGAAGAAGCTGACTATGAAATGAAGTTGGAACAGGCTGGTGACATGCTGTACGTCAATCCGATGATTTTCCCACAACTGAGGGAGTCACCTTTTGTTCAGACCAAACGCGAGTTACCTGTCGAGTTTGACTATCCTTACCAGATAAGTCTGACGTGTGAACTGAAACTTCCTGAAGGCTATCAGGTGGAAGAAATGCCGCAGCCGGGTAGGGTTACGACTGAAGATAATAAGTTGCAGTTCACCTATTGGATCAGCCGAGAAGAGGGAACGGTCTATCTGAAATATGAATTTGCTGTCAAGGCCCATTTATTTCCGGCAGATTACTATTCGCAGTTGCAGGAAATGTGGGACAAGGCTGTGGAGAAGAATAATGCACTGATTGTTTTGAAGAAACAACAGTAAAGAGTATGAAACAGTATTGGACGGTTATATTGTGTGCTTTTTGCCTAAACTGGACCGGAATAACGGAAGCGTTGGCACAGAAGGTTCTTCATTCGATTGTGAAAGAGGCCCGAAAGGAAGTGGAATGTACTTCAATGTCCCAATATGTCGAGAACAATACGATGGAGGTTACCGTATTCGACCGCGAAGGAGAGGAGAATGCTACTTTCGTATGTTTTTGTGATAAGTTTATTTCGTTGGAGAACTTTTCTGGTGAGATTCTGGATGCACAAGGTAACCGGGTGAGGAAAATCAAGAAGTCGGATCTACAGAGGTCGGAGTATTCTTCGTCGCTCCTGACCGATGATTATCGCTATTATTATCTCAGTAAGTATCCTTCTTTTCCTTATACAATCAGATATGAATGGAAAGTGAAATGCCGTAACGGAGTGATCGGTTTCCCTCCTTTTATTCCGCAAATAGTTACCGGACAGCTGGTTGAGAAGGCTTCGTACACAATTTCTGTACCGGCAGGACAGTCGTGCAGGTATTATGCCAGAAACATAGAGGGAAAGGAAGTGACGATTCGTGAGAAAACCGATGAGGATGGGCGAAAGCAAATCGATGTTGTTGCGACTAATCTGCTTCCTGTATATAAGGAAAGGTTTGCTCCATCGTGGAACGAGCTGTTGCCGATGGTTTATTTTGTTCCTTCTGATTTTGTGTACGATGGAGTGGCAGGAAACTTGGATACCTGGAAAGCTTATGGAGTGTGGCAGCATAAACTGTTGCAAGGAAGGGATGTGTTGGATGAGGATTTTAAAATGCGTTTACACGAATTGGTTGCTGATTGCCGGACTGACCGTGAAAAGGTGAAAGTAATTTATGATTATCTGGCTGCGACGACCCGCTATGTTAGCATCCAGTTGGGGATTGGAGGTTTACAGCCGATAGCAGCGTCTGAGGTATGCCGATTGGGTTTTGGTGATTGTAAAGGATTGTCGAATTATATGCTTGCCATGCTGAAGGAACTGGGTATTTCTTCCACTTATGTTGTGGTGAGTACTGAAAATGAAAGACTGATTCCTGATTTTGCAACAGCTAGTCAAATGAATCATGTGATTTTGCAGGTATCTCTTCCTGGCGATACGTTGTGGTTGGAATGTACAGATGCGCATTTGCCTTTTGGGTACATACATAGCCAAATTGCTGGTCACGATGCTTTGCTGATAGAACCTTCGGGCGGGCGCTTGTGCCGGATTCCCGATTATCCGGATTCTTTGCATACGAAAGCTATTCGTGCTGATATACGGTTATACCCTACAGGCAAGGCTGATGTGCAGGTCGATGAAACCTCTTGTTTGGCGCGCTATGAGGAGAATATGTCCAATGTGCTGGCTACTCCCGACCGTCAGAAACAGATGATTCGTTCGAAGGTAAAGTTGTCGCAGGTGGAAGTGGAAGACTGGAATATCTCGGAACGGAAAGAAGCATTTCCTGTTGTCGACATCGGCTATAAAATACATGTGGAGAAATATGGTAGTCAGACTGGTAACCGATTGTTTGTACCTTTGAATGTATTTGGGGAAGTTCCAGGCTTTTCAGCAGAAGAAGAGCGGAACTATCCTATATATATAGGGCATGGTTATGTAGATACAGATAGTCTGCACATTTCTTTTCCTGAAGGATACGAGATTGAGGCTGTACCGGCATCTGTTTCGTTTGACAGTCCGTATGGCGAGTTTCGCTCGGAGATAAAAGTGAAAAAAGGAGAAATATATGTAGTTCAACGACTGGCAGTCAGGAAAGGAACTTATCCGGCGGGTACGTATCCTGATTTTGTCCGTTTTTGGAAGCAGGTAGCCGGACAGTATGATGGGAAGCTCGTTTTACGGAAGATTTTGTGATGCGTGTTCATTATCAGGACAGGCAGGCATTTAATAGCTCCTTTATGAATGTTAATTCTTGATGCCCGTATCCGTGTTTCACGGAAAAGGCTTATCTTTGCAGCCGAAATTTAAATGTGGAAAGATTTGAGTAGCTTGCAACCACAGAAAAAAATGCTAAAACACATACTTTTCTGAACAGGCCGGTGCATTCCGGTACCTCTACTCACGCATTTCCCATCCATTAAACTTTTAGTTATTAATTATTCATTCTTAATTGTAAAAGTATGGGATACTTGTTTACATCCGAATCGGTGTCAGAAGGACACCCCGACAAAGTGGCCGATCAGATATCGGACGCTGTGCTTGACAAACTGTTGGCTTATGACCCCAGTTCGAAAGTAGCTTGCGAAACGCTGGTAACTACCGGACAGGTAGTGCTGGCCGGTGAAGTAAAAACAAAGGCTTATGTAGACCTCCAACTGATTGCTCGTGAAGTTATCAAGAAAATCGGTTATACGAAGGGCGAATACATGTTTGAAAGCAATTCGTGTGGTGTGCTGAGCGCTATCCATGAACAGAGCCCCGACATCAACCGCGGAGTAGAACGTCAGGACCCGATGGAACAGGGTGCAGGCGACCAGGGTATGATGTTCGGCTATGCGACCAACGAAACTGAGAATTACATGCCGCTTTCGCTCGACCTGGCACATCGCATTTTGCTGGTACTGGCCGAGATACGCCGCGAAGGCAAGCAGATGACCTATCTTCGTCCTGATGCCAAGAGCCAGGTGACCATTGAATACGATGACAACGGTACGCCGGTGCGTATCGATACCATTGTCGTTTCTACGCAGCACGATGACTTCATCCAGCCTGCCGATGATACAGAAGAAGCCCAGCTGAAGGCTGATGAAGAAATGCTGGCCATTATCCGTCACGATGTGATTAACATCCTGATGCCCCGTGTCATTGCTTCGATTCATGCCGAAAAGGTATTGGCGTTGTTCAATGACGACATCAAGTATCATGTGAATCCTACCGGAAAGTTTGTGATCGGTGGCCCTCACGGCGACACAGGTCTGACCGGACGCAAAATTATTGTGGATACTTACGGCGGTAAAGGCGCACATGGTGGTGGTGCTTTCTCGGGTAAGGACCCCTCGAAGGTAGACCGTTCGGCTGCCTATGCCGCACGTCATATCGCCAAGAACCTGGTGGCTGCCGGTGTGGCCGATGAAATGTTGGTTCAAGTGTCGTATGCCATTGGCGTAGCACGTCCTATCAACATCTATGTCAATACGTACGGACGCAGCCATGTGAACATGAGTGACGGCGAGATAGCCCGTAAGATTGACGAGCTGTTCGACCTTCGTCCGAAAGCAATTGAGGATCGCCTGAAGTTGCGTAATCCGATTTATCAGGAGACAGCAGCTTACGGACATATGGGCCGCGAGCCGCAAGTGATAACCAAGCACTTCAAGAGCCGTTACGAGGGCAATAAGGACATAACCGTAGAACTCTTTACTTGGGAGAAGCTGGATTATGTCGACAAGGTTAAAGCAGCTTTCGGTCTGTAAGCCCCATGTTTCTGATTTAGACATCTGTTCTGTGTAGTCTGGAGGGGTGTTTCGGTCTCCTCTGATTTACAGTCAATTCATTATTATCACGCAGATTTCGGTTGTTAGTTGCCGGAATCTGCGTGATTTTTTTGTCCTTTTGCGTACATAGGCCACCTGAAAACAGACAAATAGGGGCCAATATCTGTCAATTGTTAGTTTTTCCCCCTTTTATTGCCAGCCTGTATCCTGCTTCGTGTCTCACCTTTCCATATGTTTGCATCGCTGGAAAGCACAAGAATTATTAATCACCTAATTAACGTGAGTTCGAAATAAAAATAAATATA
>NZ_FR883156.1:0-4363 GCF_000435115.1 Bacteroides sp. CAG:633
TGCACTGCGAGTGCACTGACTACTGCACTGGCGGTACACCAGTTAGTGCACTCGCTGGGGATAACTGGGGAATTTTAGAAGGATAGTTAGAAAGAGAGATTACAATAGAAAGGCATATGCAATCATGGGAGAAATGCAGGAATGGGTGCTAAGCATGATTATGTAATATACATATCGATCCTTTTTTGTACTTTATTTCATATCTAATATGAATAGGATACTTACGTTTTTATTATGGAAAGCATGTAAAATCAGTATAAAAAAGAATATTTTACCCCTAAATGCTACATTATGAGGATAATTATTTGTATCTTTGTCGCCCGAATAAACAAAAGAAGCTTTGGGAAAGTTTGATAAATACAAAATAGACTTGAAAGGTATGCAGGCAGACTCTTGTAAGTATGAGTTTGTTTTGGATAACCTTTTCTTTGCTAACATTGACGGGCCTGAAGTTCAGAAGGGTAAAGTCAATGTAGAGTTAGTTGTACGAAAAACATCTCGTGCTTTTGAATTGAATTTTCAGACGGACGGGATGGTGTGGGTGCCTTGTGACCGTTGTCTGGATGATATGGAGCAGCCAGTGAGCTCAACGGACAAGTTGCTGGTGAAGTTTGGACATGAATATGCCGAAGAAGGTGAAAACCTGATCGTTATTCCAGAAGATGAAGGGATAATTAATGTAGCATGGTTCATGTACGAATTTGTAGCTTTGGCTATTCCGATGAAGCATGTTCATGCTCCCGGAAAATGCAATAAGGCGATGAGCAGTAAATTGAGAAAGCATCTACGTACTACTCCGGATGAGGAGGAAGAAGATGCCTTCATTCCGGAAGATGATGTACTGACGGAAGAAGAAACAGAAACGCCGATTGATCCGCGTTGGAATGAATTAAAGAAAATATTAGATAACAATTAAAGATTAGAAGAAAATGGCACATCCTAAAAGAAGACAGTCAAAAACAAGAACTGCAAAGAGAAGAACTCATGATAAAGCTGTAGCTCCTACATTAGCTATTTGTCCGAACTGTGGTGAATGGCATGTATATCACACTGTATGTAGCGCATGTGGCTATTACAGAGGTAAGCTGGCTATTGAGAAAGAGGCTGCCGTATAATTTCGGCAAATTCTGAATGATTTTGTACTTGAACATGTATATAGTGTGTCTAAGAAGGGTGGGGTGACCGATCCTTTTTAGGCACTACTTCGTGTTGGTACTTTTTATTAGTAAAGATATTTAGATGGAAAAAATAAATGCTGTAGTAACAGGAGTCGGTGGATATGTACCCGATTATATTCTGACTAACGATGAGTTGTCGAGAATGGTGGATACCAACGATGAATGGATCATGACTCGTATCGGAGTGAAGGAAAGACATATCCTGAATGAAGAAGGACTCGGAACTTCGTATATGGCGCGTAAAGCTGCCAAGCAGCTGATGCAACGTACCGGTTCTAATCCCGATGATATTGATTTGGTTATCGTAGCTACTTCTACTCCCGACTATCAGTTTCCTTCTATTGCATCCATTTTGTGTGATAAGCTGGGTCTGAAAAGAGCTTTTGCTTATGACATGTCTGCTGCTTGTTGCGGATTCCTTTTCATGATGGAGACAGCTGCCAATTACATTCGTTCGGGACGTTACAAGAAAATCATTATTGTAGGTGCCGACAAGATGTCCTCGATCGTGAATTATAGCGACCGTGCCACTTGTCCTATCTTTGGTGACGGTGCTGCGGCTTTCATGCTGGAACCGACAACGGAAGATGTAGGTATCATGGATTCAATGTTGCGTACAGATGGTAAGGGTTTGCCTTTCCTGCATTTGAAAGCAGGTGGATCTGTTTGTCCGGCTTCTTATTTTACGGTAGACAACCATATGCATTACTTGTATCAGGAAGGTCGTACCGTGTTTAAGTATGCTGTATCGAACATGTCGGATATTAGTGCTGCACTTGCCGAGAAGAACGGATTGACAAAAGATACAATCGATTGGGTAGTTCCTCATCAGGCCAATCTTCGTATTATTGATGCAGTAGCCCATCGTTTGGAAGTTCCTCACGAGAAAGTGCTGATCAACATCGAACGATATGGTAATACAAGTGCCGGAACACTGCCACTTTGTATTTGGGATTTCGAAGAGAAACTGAAGAAAGGTGACAACATTATTTTCACTGCATTTGGTGCCGGATTTACTTGGGGTGCCCTTTATATGAAGTGGGGATATGATGGAAAGAAGCAATAGCTAGTGTTTTGTTCTTGATTTTTTCCTGAACATACTGCTGATGAATAATATAAAAAGAACGCATCCTATTTTTAATTCGATGCGTTTTTTTGTCTCAATTCTAAAACATGAAAGACGATGCATAAAGCAGGTTTTGTAAACATTGTAGGCAACCCGAATGTGGGCAAGTCTACGCTGATGAATGCCTTGGTCGGCGAGCGGATTTCGATTGCTACCTTCAAGGCTCAGACCACCCGTCACCGCATTATGGGTATCTATAATACGGATGATATGCAGATTGTGTTTTCGGATACACCGGGAGTGTTGAAACCGAATTATAAGTTGCAGGAGTCCATGCTGAATTTTTCGACCTCGGCTCTGGCCGATGCGGACGTGTTGCTTTATGTCACCGATGTAGTTGAGACGCCGGACAAGCATAACGACTTTGTCGAAAAGGTGGCAAAGATGACCGTACCGGTACTTTTGCTTGTCAACAAGATAGACCTGACTAATCAGGAGAAACTGGTTGAGGTAGTTGAGGCATGGAAGGAATTGTTGCCGCAAGCGGAAATTATTCCTATTTCGGCTGCAACCAAATTCAATGTTGATTACGTGATGAAGCGTATCAAGGAACTTCTGCCCGATTCTCCTCCTTATTTTGATAAAGACCAGTGGACCGACCGGCCCGCACGTTTCTTTGTCAACGAGATTATCCGCGAAAAGATTCTGCTGTATTACGACAAGGAAATCCCTTATTCTGTCGAAGTAGTGGTAGAGCAGTTCAAGGAAGATGATAAGAAGATACACATCAATGCGGTGATTTACGTAGAGCGTGAATCGCAGAAGGGTATTATAATAGGCAAGCAGGGAAAGGCTTTGAAGAAGGTTGCTTCCGAGGCTCGCCGTGATCTGGAAAAGTTCTTCGGAAAAACGATTTTTCTGGAGACGTTTGTGAAGGTTGATAAGGACTGGCGTAATTCGGACAAGGAATTGCGTAACTTCGGTTATCAATTGGATTAGTATTCATACGACTGGGATAGTCGCAAAAACAAGAAAAACTATGGGAAATTTAGTAGCAATAGTAGGACGCCCCAATGTGGGAAAATCGACTTTGTTCAACCGTCTGACCAAAACCCGCCAGGCGATTGTGAACGAGGAAGCCGGAACTACACGGGATCGCCAATACGGCAAATCGGAATGGCTGGGGCGTGAGTTTTCGGTAGTAGATACCGGTGGATGGGTTGTCAATTCGGATGATATCTTTGAGGAAGAAATCCGTAAACAGGTGCTGATGGCTGTCGACGAAGCAGATGTTATTCTGTTCGTAGTCGATGTAATGAACGGTGTGACTGACCTGGATATGCACGTAGCCGCTATTCTGCGCCGTGCCAAAAAGCCGGTGTTGCTGATAGCCAACAAGACTGATAATAACGAACTGCAATACAACGCCCCCGAATTTTATAGCTTGGGCTTGGGTGAACCTTACTGTATCTCGGCTATGACAGGTAGCGGTACGGGCGATATGATGGACCTGATTGTAAGCAAATTCAAGAAAGAGTCCGACGAGATTCTCGATGAAGATATTCCCCGCTTTGCCGTTGTCGGTCGTCCCAATGCAGGAAAGTCGTCCATTGTGAACGCTTTCATTGGCGAAGACCGTAACATCGTGACAGAGATAGCCGGTACGACCCGCGACTCTATTTATACCCGTTACAATAAATTCGGATTCGATTTTTATCTGGTAGACACTGCCGGTATCCGCAAGAAGAACAAAGTGACTGAAGATTTGGAGTACTACTCGGTGATTCGTTCCATCCGTTCGATTGAAAACTCGGATATCTGTATTCTGATGCTCGACGCTACACGTGGCATCGAAAGTCAGGATCTGAATATCTTCTCGCTTATCCAGAAGAATCAGAAGGGATTGGTCGTAGTGGTGAACAAATGGGACTTGGTCGAGGACAAGACGGTAAAGGTGATGAAGACGTTCGAAGACGCCATCCGTTCGCGTTTTGCTCCGTTTGTCGATTTCCCCATTATTTTTGCGTCGGCACTGACCAAGCAGCGCATCCTGAAGGTGCTTGAAGAAGCGCGTCAGGTATACCAGAACCGCATGACCCGCATTCCTACAGCACGTCTG
>NZ_FR883156.1:4382-29981 GCF_000435115.1 Bacteroides sp. CAG:633
CACGTCTGAACGAGGAGATGCTTCCGCTGATCGAGGCCTATCCGCCTCCTTCGACCAAGGGTAAGTATATCAAGATTAAGTATATCACACAGCTTCCCAATACCAAGGTTCCTTCTTTCGTCTATTTTGCCAATTTGCCGCAATATGTGAAAGAACCTTATCGCCGCTTCCTGGAAAACAAGATGCGCGAAAAGTGGAACCTGACGGGTACTCCTATTAACATCTATATCCGTCAGAAGTAAGGAGGGAAGGTGTCGGAGGCATTCCGAAAGCCGTTTGGAGTGCTTTCAGGCCTTGCAAAACGGTGTTTTGAGCCGTGCAAGTGTGGCTCGTGAGCGACACAAGTGTTCTGCACGAGCCGTACAAGTGTTTCACAAATGGAATGCAAGTGTCTGACAAATGACTTGCAAGTGTCTTTTAAAACCCTTCCGTCGGGTTTTCGGAATGAATCATTATTTCTTGACCGCTGGCTGCAAAGCTGGCGGTTTTTTTATGCCCTGTTGTCATTTTATTTTTTGCCGGCGAAAGAAAAATTCCTGAATCGTATGCGGATAGATTGGTTTTCTGTATTTTTGTCGCTGAACCAAAATACGTATACATGAAGATTATAAAGGTATTGTGCATACTTTCGTTTTTTCTGTTCCAAGCAGATTTGTGGGCGGCTGATGAAGGCCGGTTGCTTGAACTGCGTAGGCTGGCTGCCGAAAAGAAAACGATGGAAAGCTATGCCGACGTATGCGCTTACCTGTCTTCGATCGAACGATATCCCGAACTGCTTTCTCTTTATGCCGATTCCATCCGGCAGCTGGCGGTACGCGACAAAAGTCTGGCTGCTTTCAGGGAATACTATGCCTGGAAAGGCGAGGCCTGCTTTGTCGACGGTGATTACGATGCGGGTTTCCGCTGGAAACGCAAAGCGCTCGACCTTGCGGTAAGAGGCCGGATGCAGGACAAAGTTGTTACTTATTCTTCCGACATGGGCTATTATTTCAATGTGTCTGCCTGCTACGATTCAGCCCGTTTCTATCTGAAAAAAGGAATGGAAGCAGCTAGGCACGAGCCACGTATGGCCGAAGACTATCGGGTGATGCTAACCAACTATGCCAGTTCTTTTCTGTACGAAGGCAAGACGGATTCTGCACTTGTCTATACGCTTCAGGCCGAAAAGCGTTCGGAGCTGGATAAAGATACGGCTATGCTGATAGAAAACCTGAATCAGCTGGGCGCTATCTACCGGCGCAAGAAGCGGCTGAATGAATCGATTCATAGTTTTGAACAGGCACTTCGACTGTGCGAGGCTCAAGGTAACTTCCGGACGGTTGCTCACATTTATGGCAACATTGCAACGGTGTATTGCGATTCGGACCAGCCCGAAGCAGCCCTTCCTTTCTCGCAGAAAGCGGTCGACTATGCTTTGCGCTATGGCACTCCGCAGATGATAGGCCTGTTCTATGTCAATCTTGGAGCTATCCAGTGTAATATCGCAGGGAAAAGTCGGGAGGCGGTTGTTACGTTGCAAAAGGCTATTCCGGTGTTGGAAGAAGTAAACAACAAACGACGTCTTTGCGAAGCCTACAATTATCTGGCCAATGCCTATCGTACATTGGGGCAGACGGATAGTGCCATGATTTGTTTGCAAAGCCTGGAGGAAATGGTTGGCGAACTTCGGACGGACGTGGAGCGTTATCGTTATCATCAGACCCGTGCCCCTTTGATGCAGGACAGAAAGCAATATCGTGAGGCGATGGCTTCTTACCTCGCTCTGATAGATATGCAAAAGGCGGGTTATCGCGACATAAAGGATTATGACGTGTATCTGCATTTGTCCGAATGCTTGCATGCGTTGCATGAATATCCAAAGGCCTATAAAAGTCTGCGTACGGCATACGCTTTGCGCGACTCGGCATCGCGTGAGGAATATTCTGAACAGCTTTCGGACTTTCTGGTAAAATATAGGACTAAGGAGAAAGAACTGGAGATTACGCGCTTGCAGCAGAAAGAACTGGAGCGGGAAGCAGCATTGTTGCGCAGCCGTATTGTGTCGGGTGGAACCATTGCTTTGTTGCTGATGCTGATACTTGTTTTTCTTTATGTGCGCCAGCGCCAGAAGGCACGTGTGGCCCAGTTGGCACAGGCGGCAGGTGAAAAGGAACGGCAGTTTCTGGCTTTGCAGAAAGATACCGAACAACGTCTTGCACGCAAGTATATCGACGGATTGGAAAGTGAACGCGAGCGGATGGCTGCCGAACTGCACGATGATGTCTGCAACAGTCTGCTGGCTCTTGGCATGAACATACGGGCGATAACCGAGGACCATCACGACCAGGCGATGAATGAACAGCTTGCTGTGCTCGATGCTACCCGTGAACGCTTGCGCAGCATGTCGCACGAACTGATGCCGCCGGCTTTTCAGTATGCGACCATCGACGAAATGCTGGGCGACTACATCTGGCACCTCTCGCTGCCTGAAGGAACGAAGGCCGAGTATCATTCTACCGAGGGAGTTGACTGGAAACAGATTCCGCAGGCCATCGGTTTTGAGTTTTATCGCATCGTTCAGGAAGCGGTGAGCAATGCTTTGAAGTATGCCGACGCATTGCTGGTCAGAGTAGAGCTGCGGTTGGAAGGAGCATCATTGTCCGTGTGTGTAGACGATGACGGGAAAGGTTTCGACCTGAATAAGAAGAAAAAAGGAATCGGCTTGCAAACCATCATGCAAAGAGCCGAAACCATCGGTGCAACTGTGCAGCTGGATGCTCATCCCGGACAGGGTACGCATCTGGCAGTAACTGTTAAAGTGAAATTGAACGAATATGGAGAAGAGAGAGAAAGCTGAAGTGTTAGTGGTTGACGACCACAGCCTGGTGCTCGAAGGCATTTGCAGGGTTGTGAACCGGATGCCGGAAGCGGTAGTGGCCGATGCGGTGACTTCCGGTATAAAAGCTGCTGAACTGATAGCCAAGCGCGATTACGATATTTATATACTGGATGTCAGCATTCCCGACCTGTCTGGCTTTGAGCTGATAGCCCGCATACGCGAGCTGAATGAACAGGCGCTGATTATTGTAAATACGATGCACGAAGAAGTGTGGATAGCAAACAGGCTTGCCCAGAGCGGGGTCAATGCCGTTATACTGAAGGCTTCGGCATCGTCCGAATTGGCAGCGGCTATTCGCAGTGTTCTTCAGGGGAAGTCGTACACCTGCCCTCGTTTTGCATCTATTTGTCGGATGTTGGCCCGTCATTCGGCCGAACTGTTGCCTCACGACCTTCCTACACGGCGCGAGCTTGAAGTGTTGCAGGGCATAGCAAAGGGACTGAGTACTCGTGAGATAGCAGCCCAGTTGAGTATTTCGGAAAATACGGTAGAGACTTTCCGTAAAAGGCTGATATCTAAATTTGATGCTCGAAATTCCGTTGATATGGTATTGAAAGCCGTGTCACGGGGATGGCTGAAGTTGGAATAAGGACGAAAAAGGAGCCTCTCACGGTTTTCCGTGATTTTTATATGAAAACTATAGGTTATTTTTGTGGCGTATTTGAAATCTCCTTTAATGCTTCGGATAGGAAGCATATAGCAGACAAATGTATATCGTGATGATATGCAATTCTATTAACTGGTTTTATGAGAACAAAAAAACGCAGCTCTTTATGGCTGCGTTTTTTGTATCTTATCCTTCGATATTCTGGATTTCTACTTCTCTTACTTTGCGGAACAGGTCCGAAGCAAAGATGAAATTGTTCAGCCGTTCGTTGCTCGAAGTGAAAATGTCGTCTTTACTGCCTTCCCATTCTTTATGACCTTCATAGATGAAAATAATTTCTTCGCCGATCCCCATCACCGAGTTCATATCGTGTGTGTTGATAAGGGTTGTCATGTTGTATTCGCGTGTAATGTCCTGTATCAGCTCGTCGATGACCAGCGATGTCTTAGGGTCGAGGCCCGAGTTGGGCTCGTCGCAGAACAGGTATTGCGGGTTCAGTGCGATGGCACGGGCTATGGCTACACGCTTTTGCATACCGCCGCTTATTTCGCCGGGATATTTGTTTTGGGCTTCGGTCAGGTTGACACGGTCCAGGCAGAACATGGCACGGCGGGTACGGTCGCGTAAAGTGTCGTTGCTGAACATATTCAGCGGAAACATGACGTTTTCCAGCACAGTCATTGAGTCGAAGAGTGCGGCGCTTTGAAAAATCATACCCATTTCGCGCCGTAAGGCTTTTTTCTCCTTCTTGTTCATTGTCAAGAAGTTGCGGTTGTCGTACAGCAGCTCTCCTTTTTCGGGTGTCAGCAGTCCGACGATGCACTTCATCAGTACGGTTTTTCCCGAACCGCTTTGTCCGATAATCAGGCTGGTCTTTCCATTCTCGAAGGTAGCACTGATGTCGGTCAATACGTTCTTTTCTTCAAATGACTTGCATAGTCCTTTCAGTTCTATCATAATTGTTTCTGTTTTCTGTTACGATTTTCCGTTTATCCCATCAATAGTTGTGTCAGTACCAGGTCGGCAAAAAGTATCAGTACGCTACTGGTCACAACCGAGTCGGTCGAGGCTTTGCCCACTTCGATAGATCCGCCGTCGACGGTATAGCCGAAGAAAGCCGATACGCTGGCAATGATGAAGGCAAAAAACAGTGACTTGATGATGCCGCACCAGATGAACCATTCTACAAACATGTATTGCAGACCGTATTCGAGGTCGGTAGCCGTCATAATGCCCCCGAACCAGCAGGTGGCAAAGGCTCCGATGATGCCGGCGAAGATACTGAAAGTCACCAGCAACGGAATCATGGTAACCATGGCGAATATTTTGGGCAGAATGAGATAGCTGGCCGAATTGACTCCCATGATTTCAAGTGCGTCAATCTGCTGCGTGACGCGCATTGTTCCCAGTTCGGAAGCGATGTTGGAACCGACTTTTCCTGCCAGAATCAGACACATGATGGAGGACGAGAATTCCAGCAGCATGATTTCGCGGGTCACATAGCCAACGGTCCATCGGGGCATCCAGGGGCTTTCGATGTTCAGCTTGATCTGTATGGTGATAACGGCGCCGATGAAGAACGATATCAGCAATACGATGCCGATGGAGTTTACGCCCAGCTTCTCCATTTCGTTGAGGTATTGGCGGAAGAACATGCGCATACGTTCGGGGCGGGAGAAAGTTCGTCCCATGAGCATGAAATATCTTCCTACTGTCTTAAGGGCTTTTATCATAACTTCTGAGTTAGTATTTGTCTGCAAATGTACGGCTTTTCAGCATATTTTGCTACATTTGCGGCAAAATTAGCTGATATGGAAGAAACTAAAATGGTGCTTCGCACGGAAGATTTGGTCAAAAAGTACGGAAAGCGCACAGTGGTAAGTCATGTATCGTTTGATGTCAAGCAGGGAGAGATTGTCGGACTGCTCGGACCGAATGGTGCCGGAAAGACTACGTCGTTCTACATGACAGTAGGATTGATAACTCCTAACGAAGGTCGTATTTTCCTGGACGATCTTGACATCACGAAATATCCGGTGTATAAGCGTGCTCAGACCGGCATCGGTTATCTGGCGCAGGAAGCTTCCGTTTTCCGTCAGATGAGTGTGGAAGACAATATCGCTTCTGTACTTGAGATGACTAACAAACCCTTGGAATATCAGAAAGAAAAACTGGAAAGCCTGATAGCCGAGTTCCGTCTTCAGAAAGTACGTAAGAACAAGGGTAACCAGCTTTCGGGTGGTGAGCGTCGACGTACGGAGATTGCCCGCTGTCTGGCTATCGACCCCAAATTTATTATGCTTGACGAACCTTTTGCCGGTGTCGACCCGATTGCTGTAGAAGATATCCAACAGATTGTATGGCGACTGAAGGATAAGAACATCGGTATTCTTATTACCGACCACAACGTGCAGGAAACATTGAGTATCACCAGTCGTGCTTACCTGCTGTTCGAGGGCAAGATTCTGTTCCAGGGTACGCCTGAAGAGTTGGCCGAGAATAAGATTGTGCGCGAAAAGTACTTGAGTAACAGCTTTGTGCTGCGTCGCAAGGATTTTATGGTTTAGTCTTTTCGCTCGCAGACAAACTACCTTAGATTATTTAATGCCGAAATATTATGAAACATTTGATGAAACTACTGTATTGTTTTTTGTTCTTTCTGTCTTTTGCCGGTTGTGGTAAAGCTACAGAGTATGTTTTGACATCTCCTGCCGGAGAGATTTCTCTCGAAGTATTCCAATCCGATAGCGGAAACTGGAGTTATCGTTTGTCTGCTTACGACTCTCTGTTGGTGAATACTTCGTTGTTAGGATTTCAGGATTCTCTGAACAGCCAGCTGTTTACTGCCAGTCGTGTTAAGCTGGTATCTGCAGAAAGAAATCAGCATGATGGTGTCTGGAAACCGGTATGGGGCAAACGAAGCAGTGTAAAAGACTGCTACAACGAACTTTTTCTGACTTTTTCTTTGGGAGATTCCGACCGTACGCTCGGCATGGCTTTCCGGGCTTACGATGATGGTGTAGCATTCCGCTATTTTGTTCCCGAAGATTCTCCATTGGCTATAGATAAGGTGACGGAAAGTACCCGTTTTGCTTTCAATGGCGATTATACAGCTTGGTTCTATAATAACGAGTGGCATAATATCGGCCCTGAACGTCTGACTGAATCGGAAGGTACCCGCCAGCCTGTAATGACAGTACAGGTGGACAGTACGTTGTACATGGCTCTGCACGAAGCCGACTTGCATACCGATGCTCCTTTGCTTTTGCGTTCAGCCAAAGGCGAACGGACTTTTGAAGTCGAACCTCAGGCGGTCGACCTGGCAGCGGGCTATCTGTCAGCATGGAGAGTGATTTTTGTAGGACGTACTCCTGGCGAGATGGTCGATTCTCACCTGATTGAATTGCTGAATCCCGATCCTACGGGCGACTTTTCGTGGGTGAAACCCGGTGTGGCTGTTTGGGACTGGCGTATTGACGGTGCCCAATGGGAAGGCTTTACGTATGGAATGAATTATCCTTCGTGGGTACGTATGATTGACTTTGCAGCCGAACAACATATTCCTTATCTGGTGCTTGATGCCAATTGGTACGGTCCTGAACACGAGGCAGAGTCTAATCCGATTTCGGGAGACAAATCATCGGATGTAAAACGTATTATCCAATATGGTAAGGAAAAAGGGGTGGGCGTATGGCTCTATCTGAACGATGTAGGCGGACGGCGATATCCTATCGAAGAAACTCTTTCGCAATATGCTTCGTGGGGAGCAGCCGGAATCAAATATGGCTTTATGAGCGGAACTCCCCGTGAAAAGAATCTGTGGACACAGAAAATAACTGCTTTGTGCGCACAGAACAGGCTGCTTGTCGATTTCCACGATGGTCCTGTTCATCCTTACGGTCAGATGCGTACGTGGCCCAATGCCGTTACGCGTGAATATTGTCAGGCACAGCTCGATGCCCATCGGGTATTCCAGCCTAAGACATTTGTTACTTCTGTATTTGTCAATATGATAGCAGGTCCCATCGACATGAACAACGGTATGTTCGACCTACGGCAGGGGCACACTACCCGTGTGGATGAAAGCCAGCCGGTTCCTTCTACTTTGGTGTCCGAGGCTGCGCGTACGCTTATCGTCTTTTCGGGAGCTACTGTTATTCCTGATATTCCTGAATTCTATCGTAAATACCCTCCTTTGTTGGAGTTCATCAGTGCACAGCAGATGCCTTGGTTGGAGAGCCGTACGCTTTGTGGAAAGATTGGTGAGTACATTGCCATGATGAGAGAAACGAAAGAGGCTTATCTGGTAGGTGTGGCTACGAACGAAGAGGGACGCACACTCGACCTGCCAATGGATTTTCTGGAGAAAGGAACGGAATACGAGGCTGTGGTGGTGGAAGACGGCGATGATGCCCATTACCTGCATAATCGCGAGCAGCTGAAAGTGCGTCGGCAACAGGTGTCGGTCGATTCTGTAGTGCAGGTGAAGCTGGCTCCGGGTGGTGGCTGCTGTTTGCTGATCAGAAAGAAAATCTGATGTGAATCTGTTTGGCTGCTGCTTGGAGAGCATAATTTGTAGTTGTCCTTACATCGATAATGAAAAGCTGCAGCTTATATTCGGAGATTTATATAAAAAGAGCTGGCTGGGTGGCAGATTATTGGCGTTTTTTTAGAATGGAAGGTGGTTTATATGAATGAAAGGCGTATTTTTGTACCCGATCATAATTAAACTAACTCCTATGAAAAGAAAACTACTGCTATCCGGAATTATGGGTTGTCTGTCGTTAGGCATGTTGTCTGCCCAAGAATTCCATTTACAACCCACTCCTCAGGTTTATGAAACGTCTCAGGACAGCATTGCTCTTCCTTTGACTTATGTACTTTCTGCTGATCAGAAACTGGAAGATTCTCCTGCCTTGCTTTTGCTTGAAAAATTATTGCCTGGTAAGGCTGAAAAGGCAGCGTTTCGTATCAGTATCGGTACTAAGGGCGATAAAGCCGTGAAAAAGTACGCTCGACGTATTCCTGTCAATCCGGAAGGTTATTATCTGAAGATAGATAAGGACGAGATTATTATTGCTGGTACCGACGAACGGGGTACTTATTATGGCGTGCAGACGCTGGCTCAGTTACTTACTTTGCCTAAATTGCCTTTGGCTGAGATAACGGACTATCCTGATGTGCCTTACCGTGGTGTGGTAGAAGGCTTTTATGGTACTCCCTGGAGTCATGAGGCACGTCTTAGTCAGCTGGAGTTTTATGGACGTAATAAAATGAATGTTTATTTGTATGGTCCGAAAGACGATCCTTATCATAGTACTCCCAACTGGCGGAAACCTTATCCTGAACGTGAAGCGGCTCAGCTGAAAGAACTGGTAGACAAAGCTGCCGAGAATGGGGTAATCTTTTATTGGGCTATCCATCCGGGACAGGATATTAAGTGGAACGATGAAGATCGTCAGAATCTGCTGAATAAGTTCGAACGCATGTATGAGCTGGGTGTGCGTGGTTTTGCTGTTTTCTTCGATGATATTTCGGGTGAAGGAACCAAAGCTGACAAGCAGGCCGAACTGCTTAATTATCTGGATGACCATTTTGTAAAGGTGAAGGGCGATGTGGAACCGCTCATCATGTGTCCTACGGAATATAACAGATCGTGGTCTAACGTGGCTGGAGGCTATCTTACTACGTTGGGCGAGAAACTGAACCCGGGCATTCAGATCATGTGGACAGGAAACCGTGTTATTGCCACGATCGACCGTGAATCGATGGACTTTATCAATCCTTTAATAAAACGTAAAGCTTACATCTGGTGGAATTTCCCGGTTTCAGACTATGTACGCGATCACTTGCTTATGGGACCGGTTTATGGTAACGGACTCGATATTGCCGATCAAATGGAAGGTTTTGTCTCTAATCCGATGGAACATGCCGAAGCTTCTAAAATAGCTTTGTATAGTGTGGCAGACTATGCTTGGAATCTGGCAGACTATGACAGTGATGCTTCCTGGAAACGTGCTATTCGCAGTTTGATGCCTCTTCACGCTGCCAGTCTTGAAACTTTTGCTGCTCACAATTCCGATTTGGGAGTTAACGGTCATGGGTTCCGTCGCGATGAGTCTGTGGCCCTGCAACCGGCTTTACAGGCATTGCTCTCGGCTTATAAGGAAAATGGGACTATCGATGAAAATGCGTTCAGCCAGGTAGAAACGGAATGCCGGAAAATTGTAGAGGCGGCCGATTGCTTGATGGCATCGCAAGAAAATATGGCTTTGATAACCGAAATAGAACCGTGGCTGATGCAGTTTAAACTGGTGGGACAATATGGAGAGTCGGTGCTCCGTATGCTGCAATCTCTTAAAGCTTCGGATGCTGAGGCTTTTGATGCTGCTTATGCACACGCCAAGGCCTTGCAGATGCTGATGTACAAAATTGATACTTCTTACAATCAGAATCCCTATCAGCCTGGGGTGAAAAGCGGAAGCAAAGAATTGTTGCCTACCTTTAATGCTTTGTTTGTATCAGCTGTTACTCGTTATAACAATAAGTATAAGATGCAGCTTGATACCCGTGCTGCTTACATGCCTTATACCATGAGCAGCAACGTTCCTCAGCTGGCTTCCTTATCTGTTTCGCATAAAGGTAAGGGCGGTAGTGTGGCTGCTGTCAATGAGGTAATTCGCTGGCAACCGGGTGGTGAATTTGTTCTGTCAATAGATGGCTTGCGCACACTGAAAAGTTTGTCTGTTGATTTGGGTATTGCGGATATGGCGGCTTCTTTCCGCCTCGAAACGACTGTTGACGGTCGAAATTGGGAGTCTGTTCCTCTTCAGCCAGTGAATGGTAAAACACGTTTTAATGGCCAGGTCGCTGGGCGTAAGGTGCAGAAGATTCGTCTGATTAGTATTTCTGCTCAGGAACAACAAGTTTATTTCAAACGTTTTATGTTTGAAGAAGAGTAGATTCTTATAAAAACAGTTTGCTAAAAAAAAGTTTGTACGGAGGCCGAATTTCAGCCTCCGTACTTATTTGTCTCCTTTTGTAAAAATGATCGATTCTTACTATTGACAGATGCCTGTATAAAAAGTTGCGGAGGAGGCTGTGCGGAGAAGATAGAATAACCAAGTAGAATGTTACTGAAATGAAATAATTTGGCGATGTTTTTGATAATTGAAAGATTAACGCTAATTTTGCGCACTCATTTTGAGAATTTGGAATATAGTATAAATCAAATAAATAATTTGTCACGATGAACGTTTCATTGCAAAACATTGACAAGGTAAGCGCACTGCTTACTGTAAAGCTCGAAAAAGCAGATTATCAGGAAAGGGTGGACAAGGCTTTGAAGCACCTCCGCCAGAAAGCACAAATGCCGGGTTTCCGTCCGGGCATGGTTCCTATGGGGCTGGTGAAGAAGATGTACGGAAAATCTGTACTGGCCGAAGAAGTGAACAAGTTGCTTTCAGAAACTGTATATAAGTATATTCAGGACAATAAGGTAAACATCTTGGGCGAACCGCTGCCTAATGAAGAAAAACAACCGGCTATCGATTTCGATACAATGGAAGAATTTGAATTCTTGTTTGACATCGCTTTGGCACCTGAGTTCAAAGTAGAAGTTAGCAAGGATGACAAGGTAGACTATTATGATATCGAGGTAACCGATGAGATGGTAAACAATCAGGTGAAAGCCTATACTCAACGCAACGGAAAGTATGAACAGGTTGAGACTTATGCCGAGAACGATCTGTTGAAAGGTCTGCTGGCAGAACTTGATGAGGAAGGAAACACCAAGGAAGGCGGTATCCAGGTAGAAGGTGCTGTGATGATGCCTGCCTATATGAAGAATGACGAACAGAAGGCTATCTTCGCCAATGCTAAGGTGAATGATGTGCTGGTGTTCAATCCTCACACTGCATGGGATGGCAATCCGGCAGAACTGGCTTCGTTGTTGAAGATCGATAAGGAGGCTGCTGCTGAAATGAAGTCTAACTTCAGCTATCAGGTAGAAGAAATTACCCGCTTCGTAGAAGGTGAACTGAACCAGGATATCTTCGATCAAGTATTTGGTGAGGGTAATGTAAAGACTGAAGAAGAATTCCGTGCTAAGGTGAAAGAAGTTATCGCTAACCAGTTTGTTGCTGATAGCGACTATAAGTTCCTTATCGACTTGCGCAAAGTGTTGACCGATAAGATTGGCAAGCTTGAATTCCCCGATGCATTGCTGAAGCGCATTATGCGTCTGAACAATCCTGATAAGGACGAGAAGTTTGTTGAGGACAACTACGACAAGAGCATTGAAGAGCTGACTTGGCACCTGATTAAGGAGCAGTTGGTGAAAGCTAACGATATCAAAGTTGAGCAAAAGGATATTACCGACATGGCTAAGGAAGCTACCCGTGCACAGTTTGCACAATACGGTATGCTGAGTGTGCCCGATGAAATTCTGGAAAACTACTCGAAAGAGATGTTGAAGAAGAAAGAAAGTGTTGAAGGTCTGGTGAACCGTGTAGTAGAAACCAAACTTGCTACTGCATTGAAGCCGCAGGTAACATTGGAAAACAAGGCTATTTCGGCTGTTGACTTTAACAAAATGTTTGAATAATATAACCGAAAATAGCAGGCAATAAGCTTTGTAACAAATAGATAAGGGATAGGTTCAGATAATTATCATATCCATATTTGTTGCTTATAGTTTGCAGCTTGTTACTTAAAAAAACAGGGATGTTTGAAAAACTCTTCAAACATCCTTGTTTTTTTTGTGTCTATCTATTCTTTTTTGTTTCTTTGCACCCGTTTTTAATTTAATAATAAATCGAAAGACAATGGATGATTTTAGAAAATACGCAACCAAGCATTTGGGTATGAATAGCTTGGTGCTGGACGATGTAATCAAGTCGCAAGCCGGGTATCTGAATCCATATATTTTGGAGGAACGCCAGCTTAATGTGACGCAGCTCGACGTATTCTCGCGTTTGATGATGGACCGTATCATTTTTCTTGGTACACAAATCGATGACTATACGGCCAATACTCTGCAGGCACAATTGCTTTATCTCGACTCGGTAGATCCGGGTAAGGACATATCTATTTATATCAATTCACCGGGCGGATCGGTGTATGCCGGATTGGGCATTTATGATACGATGCAGTTTATCAGTAGTGATGTGGCTACGATCTGTACAGGTATGGCAGCCAGCATGGCAGCTGTTTTATTGGTAGCTGGAGCGGAAGGAAAGCGCTCGGCGTTGACCCATTCACGTGTCATGATTCACCAGCCGATGGGTGGAGCACAGGGACAGGCTTCGGACATTGAAATTACTGCCCGCGAAATTCAGAAATTGAAGAAAGAACTTTATACTATTATTGCCGATCATTCGCATACTCCTTTCGATAAAGTATGGGCTGATTCTGATCGCGATTATTGGATGACTGCCCAAGAGGCAAAAGAATATGGCATGGTAGACGAAGTATTGATTAAGAAATAAGTATGGCAGATTCGAGACGAAATAAGAATAGATGTAGTTTTTGTGGTCGTTCGGAAGATGAGGTAGGCTTTCTTATCACGGGCATGAACGGCTTCATTTGTGACAGTTGTGCTACCCAGGCCTATGAGATAGCACAAGAAGCAATGGGAGCCGCCAAAAAGAACGGGGTCTCAAAACTGAATCTTGCGGAATTGCCGAAGCCGGCAGAAATCAAGGCTTTTCTTGATCAATATGTTATTGGACAAGACGATGCCAAACGTTATTTGTCAGTATCTGTTTATAATCATTATAAACGTCTGCTGCAGAAGGATGCAGGAGATGATGTAGAGATTGAAAAATCGAATATCATCATGGTAGGAAGTACTGGTACCGGTAAAACATTACTGGCACGTACGATTGCCAAACTGCTGCATGTCCCTTTTACCATTGTAGATGCGACGGTACTGACCGAGGCTGGTTATGTGGGCGAAGATATAGAAAGTATCTTGACCCGTTTATTGCAAGTGGCGGATTACAATGTGCCCGAAGCTGAGCGGGGTATAGTCTTTATCGACGAGATCGATAAGATTGCCCGCAAAGGAGATAATCCTTCTATTACCCGTGATGTTAGCGGAGAGGGGGTACAACAAGGCCTGTTGAAACTGCTTGAAGGTTCGGTGGTGAATGTTCCTCCCCAGGGAGGGCGTAAGCATCCTGATCAGAAGATGATTCCTGTGAACACGAAAAACATTCTGTTCATTTGCGGTGGTGCTTTTGATGGAATTGAGAAGAAGATCGCTCAGCGTTTGAATACGCATGTCGTCGGTTATAATGCTGTGCGTAATACGGCTACTATTGATAAAAAGAATCTGATGCAGTATATCGCTCCTCAAGACTTGAAGTCGTTTGGACTGATTCCTGAAATCATAGGTCGTTTGCCGGTATTGACATATCTCAATCCGCTTGACCGTAATGCATTGCGGGCTATTTTGACTGAACCTAAAAATTCTATCATCAAGCAATATATCAAGCTGTTTGAAATGGACGGAGTACAGCTGACTTTCGAGGATGCTGTTTTTGAATACATTGTCGATAAGGCGGTAGAATACAAGTTGGGTGCCCGTGGATTGCGTGCCATTGTGGAGACAATCATGATGGATGCGATGTTCGAAGTTCCTTCCGAACAGAAAAAAACATTTGTCGTGACGTTGGATTATGCCAAAAGCCAGCTTGAAAAGGCTAATGTGGCTCGTTTGCAAAATGCTTAAAATCAAAAGCTAATCTCTGTCTGATTACTTTTTTTGAAGTTTCAGAAAAAATAATCAGCAGAATATGCTTGAAATTTAAGAAGTTGTTTATAACTTTGTTAGTGTGACTAATAAAACTGATAATTGAATAAACAACCTAACGAATCATGGCAGGGAAGAATATAAATTTGACAGACCAGCTGAAGAAATACTTCGGGTTCGACACATTTAAAGGAAATCAGGAAGCTATCATTAAAAACTTGTTGGCAGGTAATGATACCTTTGTATTGATGCCTACCGGTGGAGGAAAATCTTTGTGCTATCAGTTACCTTCGTTGTTGATGGAAGGAACGGCCATTGTAATTTCTCCCTTGATTGCTTTGATGAAGAATCAGGTCGATGCGATGCGTAACTTTAGCGAGGAAGAGGGAGTAGCCCATTTTATTAATTCTTCTCTGAACAAGAGTGCGATTGATCAGGTGAAGTCAGACATTATTAACGGCAAGACCAAGTTGCTGTATGTCGCGCCGGAATCGCTGACGAAGGAGGAAAATGTGGAGTTTCTTAAGACAGTGAAAATTTCGTTTTACGCTGTTGACGAAGCTCACTGTATTTCGGAGTGGGGGCATGATTTCCGTCCGGAATACCGCAGGATTCGTCCGATTATCAACGAGATAGGAAAGGCTCCGCTGATTGCACTTACTGCGACAGCCACACCGAAGGTGCAGCACGATATTCAGAAGAATCTGGGTATGATAGAAGCACAGGTGTTTAAGTCATCCTTCAATCGGCCTAACCTTTATTATGAGGTACGTCCCAAAACAGCCAATGTGGATCGTGACATCATAAAGTTTATCAAGAATAATCCTGAAAAATCGGGTATTATTTATTGCTTAAGCCGGAAAAAGGTGGAAGAACTGGCCGAAATACTTCAGGCAAATGGCATTAACGCACGTCCGTATCATGCAGGAATGGATTCTGCTACGCGTACTCAAAATCAGGATGATTTCCTGATGGAGAAGATCGATGTTATTGTGGCTACAATAGCATTCGGTATGGGAATCGATAAACCTGATGTACGCTTCGTGATCCATTATGATATACCGAAAAGTCTGGAGGGATATTATCAGGAAACTGGCCGTGCCGGTCGTGATGGAGGAGAAGGACAATGCATTACTTTTTATACCAATAAAGACTTGCAGAAACTGGAAAAGTTTATGCAGGGAAAACCTGTAGCAGAGCAGGAAATAGGCAAGCAGCTTCTGCTGGAAACCGCTGCGTATGCCGAATCATCCGTGTGCCGCCGCAAAACGCTGCTGCATTATTTCGGTGAAGAGTACACGGAAGATAATTGTGGAAATTGTGACAACTGTTTAAATCCGAAAAAACAAGTGGAAGCTCAAAATTTATTATGTACTGTCATTGAAACTGTTCTTGCCGTAAAGGAGAACTTCAAGGCAGATTATATTATAGATGTGATACAAGGAAAGGAAACTTCTGAAGTTCTGGCTCATTTGCATGAAGATCTGGAAGTGTTCGGATCCGGAATGGGAGAAGAAGATAAAACCTGGAATGCCGTTATTCGTCAGGCTTTGATAGCCGGTTATCTGAGCAAAGATGTAGAAAACTATGGTTTGCTGAAGGTGACAGATGAAGGACGTAAATTCCTGAAGCATCCGAAATCTTTCAAAATTGTGGAAGATACCGATTTTGAAGAATTGGAAGAAGAAGCTCCGATGCGGGGAGGAGGCTCGTGTGCTGTGGATCCGGCGTTATACTCCATGCTGAAAGATTTGCGCAAGAAGCTGTCCAAGCAATTGGAAGTACCGCCTTATGTGATTTTCCAGGATCCATCGCTGGAGGCAATGGCTACCATTTATCCTGTAACGTTGGAGGAACTACAGAATATTCCCGGAGTAGGAGCAGGCAAGGCTAAACGTTATGGTGAAGAATTCTGTAAGCTGATCAAACGCCATTGTGAAGAAAATGAAATTGAGCGTCCGGAAGACTTACGTGTGCGCACTGTTGCCAACAAGTCGAAAATGAAGGTGGCTATCATTCAGGCGATCGACCGTAAGGTGGCTTTGGATGATATAGCAATGTCGAAAGGTATTGAGTTTGACGAATTGCTGGATGAAATAGAAGCCATTGTTTATTCTGGTACCAAACTGAATATCGATTATTTCCTCGAAGATATTATGGACGAGGATCATATGCTTGATATTTACGATTACTTTAAAGAATCGACAACGGACAACATTGATGATGCGTTGGATGAATTAGGCGATGATTTTACCGAAGAAGAAGTGCGTCTTGTGCGTATTAAGTTTATCTCGGAAATGGCAAATTAAGCTTGGAAAGTTAGCTTAATAAAAGAAAAAATATTGCGTGTAGATATACGGACATGGAATAAAAACCGTATATTTGCACGCAATAAATTTTAAACGCATACCTATGTCATTTATTGCTGATAAGATTGTTATGGATGGATTGACTTACGATGATGTATTGTTGATCCCCGCTTATTCTGAAGTACTTCCTAAAACTGTCGAACTCTCGACAAAGTTTTCAAGAAACATTGAGTTGAAAATTCCTTTTGTAACGGCTGCTATGGATACTGTTACAGAAGCCAAAATGGCAATTGCCATTGCGCGTGAAGGTGGAATCGGTGTGATTCATAAAAACATGTCTATCGAAGAACAGGCACGCCAGGTAGCTATTGTAAAGCGTGCTGAAAACGGTATGATTTATGATCCCGTTACCATTAAGAGAGGCTCTTCTGTTGCCGATGCATTGTCATTGATGGCAGAATATAAGATTGGAGGTATTCCGGTTGTAGACGATGAAGGACATTTGGTAGGAATTGTCACTAACCGTGACCTTCGTTTTGAGAAAGATCATAGCAAACGCATTGATGAAGTGATGACGAAAGAAAATATCGTCACAACCAATCAGACAACCGATCTGGAGGCTGCAGCGCAAATACTTCAGGAACATAAGATTGAGAAACTGCCTGTTGTGGACAAAGATAACAAGCTGGTTGGTCTGATCACTTATAAAGACATAACAAAAGCCAAAGATAAACCTATGGCCTGCAAAGATGCAAAGGGACGTTTGCGCGTAGCAGCTGGTGTAGGAGTTACGGTTGACACACTCGACCGTATGCGTGCTTTGGTTGAGGCTGGAGCCGATGCTATTGTAATTGATACAGCTCATGGACATTCTAAATATGTTATTGAGAAGCTGAAAGAAGCAAAGCAAGTTTTCCCTGATATTGATATTGTAGTAGGTAATGTTGCTACCGGAGAAGCAGCTAAGGCTTTGGTTGAGGCTGGTGCTGATGGAGTAAAAGTTGGTATCGGTCCGGGATCTATCTGTACAACCCGTGTTGTAGCAGGTGTGGGAGTTCCTCAGCTGACTGCTGTTTATGATGTTGCCAAGGCTTTGGAAGGAACCGGTGTGCCTTTGATTGCTGATGGTGGTTTGCGCTATTCGGGCGATGTTGTCAAGGCTCTTGCTGCCGGTGGTTGGAGTGTAATGATTGGTTCTTTAGTAGCTGGAACAGAAGAGTCGCCGGGCGATACAATCATTTTCAATGGCCGTAAATTTAAGTCATATCGTGGTATGGGTTCTTTGGAAGCAATGGAAAATGGTTCGAAAGACCGTTATTTCCAAAGCGGAACCAGTGATGTGAAGAAGCTTGTACCTGAAGGTATTGCGGCCCGTGTACCGTATAAAGGTACTTTGTATGAGGTTATCTATCAGTTGGTAGGTGGCTTGCGTGCCGGTATGGGTTATTGTGGTGCTTCCAATATCGAAAAGCTGCATGAAGCTAAGTTCACTCGTATTACTAATGCTGGTGTTCTTGAAAGCCATCCTCACGATGTAGCTATTACCAGCGAAGCACCTAATTATAGCCGTCCTGAATAATAACAGTGAGATAAAGTTAAAATGCCCGGGGAGTAGTATATGCTTTTCGGGCATTCTTTGCTTTAAAATAGCTTTTTAAATATTTATCTTTGTAGCAAATATGATTGTAGGAAAATGGTTCCGTTTTGCCTGTATACTGATTGGGCTTATATTGATTTATCCCATGATGTTACAGGGAAATCCGTTGATGATACGTATCAACGGAAAGGAAATCTCATATTCGGATTTTAGACGGATATGTGAGCGGGACAGTATTTTCTTTCCTACTGGGCGAATGGATCCGATTGACCGTTTTATTGATTTTTGCTTGATGGTTGAGGCTGCCCGACAGGCGGGAATGGATACTTTGCCGGATATTCGGCAGCAGGTAGAAGAATATCGTCGAAAGCTGTCAAAGCCTTATTTGCTTAACGAACAAGTTGTTGATAAGATTGTAGAAGCAACGTACAAGAGGATGGCAACCGGGTATGATGCTGAACGCGTGCAGGTTTGCCATGTATTTAGATATCTTCCTCAAAACGCGTCTGCCCGGATGCTTCATGCTGCCGAAGTACGTATGGATTCGATATACGAGGCAATACAGAAGGGGAGCTCCTTTGAAGAGTGTGTGCGGTGTTTTTCTGATGAGAAACAGGCGTTTTGGGTAGGTCGTTTGCAGATGCCTATAGAATTTGAAGATGTTGTTTTCCGTATGAAGCCAGGGCAGATATCAAAGCCTTTTTTCACACCTCAGGGAATTCATATCGTAAAGGTGCTGGCTAGGGAAGAAATCCCTCCATTTTCTGCCATCAAGGACAGTCTGATAGAAAAGCATGTCAGTCGGATTCAGGTGAAAAAAGAGATGGCATCTGTTGTGGAAAAGTTGAAGAAGGATTTTGGCTATAATCCCGATCATCTTGCGATGCAGGAACTGTATAGGACTGGCCATACAACTCGGACTTTGTTTGTCCTTGGCGGCAAACCTTATACGGGTGTTGATTTTAATGCTTTTGCCGCAGCTCACCCAGGAACTATATCTCGACAAATAGAAGACTTTATCGCCAAGTCTGTACTCGATTTGGAGAATTCTTGTTTGGAGCAGAAATATCCGGAACTGGCTGGACAGTTGCAGGTTTATCAGGACAGTTTGCTGGCTTACGAAATCTATCGTAAGGAAGTGTATGAGAAAAACTTTTGTGATGATGCTCGGCTGAAGTCGTATTTTGAAACTCATCGGACTAAGTACGATTGGAAAGAACCGCGATACAGGGGATTGGTTGTTCATGCCGTTACCAAACGGATGGCCAAACAGGTCCGTAAATTTTTGAAGAAATTGCCTGAGGCGGAATGGAACAATGCTGTGCGACTTGTTTTCAATGCGGATGGGAAGTCGCAGGTCAGCATTGAATACGGTACGTTTGCGGTAGGTGAAAATGCTTTTGTTGATGAACTGGTGTTTAAAAAAAGGAAAGCACTTCCCTTGCCGGATCATCCTTTTACTGTTGTAGAGGGGAAAAGAGTGAACGGTCCTGAAAGCTATCAGGAGATTCGTGACAGGCTTTTGGTTGATTATTATCAGGATGCGGGGCTACGTTGGTTGGACAGTTTGAGGGCTGTAAGTAAGGTTGAAATTAACCAAGAGGTTTTAAAAACCGTTAATAATCACTGAAGCAACCAATTAAACCACTATCTTCGTAACTCAAAATAAAGAAAATATCATTTAGCAATGCGAACAACCTGTTTTGGGCTTATTTTTATGCTACTTTGTGTGTCGTGTGGCGAACACTACGACCATGAAGGAAAGACGCCTTTGGTAGAGCTGAATGGGAATTTTCTTTATCGTGAAGATTTGCAATCGGTGCTGCCACCCGATTTGTCGAAAGATGACAGTTTGTTGTTCGCCGAGAACTACATCCGTAATTGGGCAGAGGATATTTTATTGTACGATAAGGCATGTGATAATATACCCGACAATAAGGAAATCGATAAATTGGTTGATAATTACAGAAGGGCACTGATTATGCACACTTATCAGCAGGCACTGATACACCAGAAGTTGGCTGATGAGATTACTGAACAAGAGCTGGTCGATTATTATAATAATAACCAGGGGCTTTTCAAGATAGACCGTCCCTTGATAAAGGGACTCTTTATTAAAGTTCCGCTGACAGCTCCTCATATTGCCAATGTCCGTCGTTGGTACAAGTCGGAGACTTCCGATGCTGTAGAACATCTGGAGAAGTATCAGATGCGGAACGCTGTGAAATATGAGTACTTTTATGACAGATGGGTTCCTGTGTCCGAAGTGCTTGGCATGATGCCTTTGGATAAACCCGATGCTGAGGAATATCTCAATAAAAACCGCCATATAGAGCTGAAAGACACAGCTTTCTATTACTTTTTGAATGTAAGCGATTATCGTCCGGTTGGCGAACAGGAACCGTACGAATTTGCCCGTAAACATGTGAAAGATATGCTATTGAACCTGAAGCAAGTTGTCTTTATGAAAGATTTGAAAGACGGCATGTACGAGAGAGCGGTGAAAAAGAATGAGATTAAATTTTATTAGTAATAAGACATCAAGAATGAGAAAGTTTATGAACGTTAAGTTTATAGTTTTGTTTGCCTTGACATTACTTGCCGGTTCTGCTGCTTACGGACAAGACAACGTGATTGATGAGGTAGTTTGGGTAGTAGGTGACGAGGCTATATTAAAATCCGAAGTGGAAGAAGCACGTCTGAATGCTTTGTGGGAAAACCGCCGGTTCGACGGTGATCCGTATTGTATGATTCCTGAAGAGATTGCTGTGCAGAAACTGTTTTTGCACCAGGCTGCTCTCGACAGTATTGAGGTTCCTGAAAATGAAGTTATTCAGCGTGTTGACTATATGACCAATATGTATATTGCCAACATCGGTTCACGCGAGAAGATGGAGGAGTATTTTAATAAAACATCCAGCCAGATTCGCGAGACTTTGCGTGAAAATGCCCGCGAAGGGATCACGGTGCAGAAGATGCAGCAGAAGCTGGTTGGAGACATCAAAGTAACTCCGGCCGAAGTACGCCGTTATTTTAAAGATTTGCCACAAGACAGTATCCCTTATATTCCTACTCAGGTGGAAGTGCAGATTATCACACAGCAGCCTAAAGTTCCTTTGGAAGAAATAGAGGATGTAAAGAGACGCTTGCGTGAATATACAGAGCGTGTCAACAAAGGAGAAAGCTTTACAATGCTGGCACGTATGTATTCCGAAGATAAGGGTTCGGCTATCAACGGTGGTGAGCTGCCTCGTTTTATGGGACGTGGTGAGCTTGACCCAGCTTTTGCCAATGTCGCCTTTAATCTTCAAAGTCCTGATAAGGTGTCGAAGATTGTAGAATCGGAATTTGGTTATCACATCATTCAGCTGGTAGAAAAACGAGGCGACCGCATTAAGGTACGTCATATTTTGCTGAAACCTCATATTCCCGAGGCTGCACTGACGGCTGCTACTGAACGTCTGGACTCTATTGCCGATGATATCCGTAACAATAAGTTCTCGTTTGAGGAGGCTGCTTCTTTGCTTTCGCATGATAAGGATACGCGCAATAACTACGGTTTGCTGCCTAATCCCAATAATAATACTTCCAAATTCGAGATGCAGGAACTGCCGCCCGAGATTGCCAAGGTGGTAGACAAGATGCAGGTAGGAGAGATTTCAGAAGCGTTCACAATGATTCCCGAACGTACGGGTAAGGAAGAGTGTGTCATTGTTAAGCTGAAGAGTCGTACCAACGGGCACAAAGCTACCGTGGCCGATGATTACCAGAATCTGAAAAATATTGTATTGGAGAAAAAACGTGCAGAAGTGTTGGACAAGTGGATACGCGAGAAGCAGAAACACACGTACGTCCGCATCAATGACAAGTGGAAAAAAGATTGTGCATTCAAATATCCGGGCTGGATTAAAGAATAAATATGAAAAGATATAAGAATGGTCTGCTATACAGGCATAGATACCTCCTGACAGGTATTCTATGCCTGTTTGGTGTCTGTTTGTTAGGAGCTCAAGACAAAAAAACGCTATCGAAGACACCGGTTAGGAAGACGGAGAGAGTTGTCAAGGACACTGCTGTGCAGGATACAGTGGTGAAAAAGAAAACTTCGGCTCAAACTACCGGAACTTCTCATGCTTCCGGTGGGAAGGGAACGAACCAGAGAGCCGGGAAAACACGTGTCGACCTGTTGTACGCCGACGAAGCACAGGCTGACAAACAAATGCGTCCCGATGTGCAGGTGCTGATTGGTTCGGTGCGGTTGAGGCACGACAGCATGTATATGTTTTGCGACAGTGCTTTGATTTTCGAGAAAATCAATTCGGTGGAAGCCTTCGGGAATGTTCATATGGAACAGGGAGATACGCTGTTCATTTATGGCGATTATCTGTATTATGACGGAATGTCGCAGCTGGCCATGTTGCGCGAAAATGTCCGGATGATCAACCGTAATACGGTGCTTACTACCGACAGTTTGAACTATGACCGGCTTTACAATCTGGGTTATTATTTCGAAGGAGGAACGTTGACCGACGAAGAAAACGTATTGACTTCAGTGTGGGGAGAATATAGTCCCGCTACCAAATTGGCAGTATTCAATCATGATGTCAAACTGGTGAATCCGAAATTTGTGTTGACTTCGGATACTCTGAAATACAGTACGCAGACAAAGATCGCAACCATCCTCGGTCCGTCGGACATTGTGAGCGAGCAGAATCATATTTATTCCGAACGTGGATTTTATAACACCAATAGCGAACAGGCCGAGTTGCTGGATCGTTCGGTGCTGACCAATCAAGGGAAAAAACTGACTGGCGACAGTCTTTTCTACGACCGGAAGCTGGGATACGGAGAAGCATTCGATAATGTTCAGATGAACGATACCGTCAACCGCAACATGCTGACCGGTGACTACTGTTTCTATAACGAGTTGACGGGAAATGCTGTGGCAACCAAGCGGGCTGTGGCTATCGACTATTCGCAGGGCGACAGCTTGTTTATGCATGCCGACACGTTGCGTCTGGTGACTTTCAATCTTGATACCGATTCCATGTATCGTGAAATGCGTGCCTATCATAAAGTACGTGCTTACCGTACCGATGTGCAGGCAGTGTGTGACTCGATGGTATATAACTCTAAGGATTCCTGCATGACAATGTACACCGACCCCATCATGTGGTATGGCGAACAGCAGTTGCTGGGCGAGGAAATCAAGGTGTATATGAACGACAGCACCATCGACTGGGCTCATATCATCAACCAGGCATTGGCTGTAGAGCAGAAAGACTCCATACACTACAATCAGGTGGCCGGAAAAGAAATGAAAGCCTATTTCGTTGGAGGAGAAATGCGCCGGGTCGATGTCAACGGTAACGTATTGGTTGTTTTCTATCCTGTTGAAGAGAAGGACAGTACGCTGATGATGCTGAACTATTCTGAGGGAGGCTTCCTGCGAATGTTGCTGAAAGACCGTAAAATGGAACAGGGAGCTTTTATCGGCAAGGCCAATGGCATAGCCTATCCGATGGACCAGATTCCTGCGGAGAAATACAAACTGCCTTCTTTTGTCTGGTTCGATTATATACGCCCTCTCAATAAAGATGATATTTTTGAGTGGAGAGGTAAAAAAGCAGGTGACGTATTGCAGAAAAGTGATCGAAAACCTGTAACTTCGCCAAAGAATATGCATATCAAACGAACTAAAAAATAGAGTTATGGGAATGTTTACAATGCGGAAGCCCCGTGGCTTCAATCATCCCTATATCTATGTGGATGAGCGGAAAGAAAAACTGGCAAAGATGGAAGAGAAAGCCAAGCGCGAACTTGGCATGTTGCCCGAAAAAGAATTTTCGCCCGAAGACATCCGGGGGAAGTTTGTGGAAGGTACTACCCATTTGAAGCGTCGCAAGGAGAGCGAACGTCGCCCCATGCACTTTGGGGTAGCCTTGATTCTGATTGCCGTCCTGTTCTATATATGGTATGCCATCAGTAATGGGATTATTTGATTATCATGAGCGATATCATTCATTTACTTCCCGATTCGGTTGCTAACCAGATAGCGGCCGGAGAGGTGATTCAACGTCCGGCATCGGTTATTAAGGAACTGGTAGAGAATGCCATCGATGCCGAAGCACAGGAAATTCATGTTTTAGTGACGGATGCAGGCAAGACTTGCATTCAGGTGATTGACGACGGAAAAGGTATGTCCGAAACGGATGCACGTCTTTCCTTCGAGCGTCATGCCACTTCCAAAATCCGTGAGGCGGCCGATTTGTTTGCCTTGCGCACCATGGGCTTTCGTGGTGAGGCGCTTGCGTCGATTGCGGCCGTAGCCGAAGTAGAGCTGAAGACCAGGCCGGCCGACGAGGAACTGGGTACCCGTCTGGTCATTGCCGGATCGAAAGTCGAGAGCCAGGAAGCAGTTTCCTGCCCCAAAGGCAGTAACTTCTCGGTCAAGAATCTCTTCTTCAATGTGCCTGCCCGTCGTAAGTTTCTGAAAGCCAATTCTACGGAGCTGAGTAATATTTTGGCCGAGTTCGAGCGCATCGCGTTGGTGCATCCCGATGTGGCCTTCTACCTTTACAGCAACGATGCCGAACTGTTCAATCTTCCTCCCATGCCTCTGCGCCAGCGCATTCTGGCAGTGTTTGGCAAGAAGCTGAACCAGCAGTTGCTTTCGGTCGACGTGGACACCAGCATGATAAAAATCTCAGGCTATGTGGCCAAGCCGGAGTCGGCACGCAAGAAAGGGGCACATCAGTATTTCTTCGTGAACGGGCGTTACATGCGTCATCCCTATTTTCACAAGGCAGTGATGGAGGCTTACGAGCAGCTGATTCCTGCCGGCGAGCAGATTTCTTATTTCATTTATTTTGAGGTCGATCCTGCCAATATCGATGTGAACATTCATCCTACCAAGACCGAAATCAAGTTCGAGAACGAACAGGCCATCTGGCAGATTCTGTCGGCGGCAGTCAAGGAGTCGCTGGGTAAGTTCAGTGCCATTCCGCAGATCGACTTCGACACGGAAGATATGCCGGATATTCCGGCCTTCGAACAGGCCCGGCCGATAGAGCCGCCCAAGGTGCATTATAATGCTGATTTCAATCCGTTCAAGTCATCATCTTCGTCGTCGTATGGTGGCGGGGGTAATTATTCCCGTCAGCAGGTAGAGTGGGAGGGACTCTATGCAGGTTTGGAGAAGGCCAGCAAGATGAATGCGCCGGAGTTTACGGAACCAGACGGTGAAAGCTGGGAGGAAGAATCTGCATCCGACGCCTTTATGGCTTCGTCGGCTGTTACTGCTCCTTCGGATACAGCGCCTACATCGCTTTACGGTCAGGAGACCGGGATGGAAAAGGGTGCGCAACATCTGCAGTTCAAGGGACGTTTCATTCTGACGTCCGTCAAATCGGGACTAATGCTCATCGACCAGCATCGTGCACATGTGCGTGT